>CBFGOD010000304.1:0-5804 GCA_965650295.1 uncultured Shinella sp.
GCCGACCCCGCGACTGTAGAGTAGCGAGGGACACCCATCCGGATGGCGGATTTTCGCGGATGAGAAGGCAATGGTGCCTTTGAAAACGCGAAAGGAATGCCAGACGGAAAAGCCACTGGATGGCATCGCGATAGCCGGGGTTGGACGCCTCTTCTTCTACGAATCGTCCGCCTCTCGTGATGCTTCAATTCGGGAAGGTGAGGGTGACCCGCAGGCGTTGAATACGCCGGACGCTGCGAGCCAGGAGACCTGCCAGCCAATGAGGGCATATCGCTCGACCTGGGGAGGGGCTTCCCCAACGCCTGCACGGAGGTTGTCATGGCTGTTTCCAATACGTCTTCTATCACCCTTTCCGCGAACGACCGCCTTGTTGCCGGCGTTTTCGCGCTGCTGCTCGGTGCCTTCCTCGTCTTCAGCGCCGGCCTTGCGAATTCGGCCGTGCTGCACGACACGGCGCACGACACGCGTCACTCCTACGGCTTTCCCTGCCACTAAGGAGTTTTGACATGATCGTTCGTTATCTCCTGGCCGCCCTGGTGGCCGGGCTGTTCTCCGGCGTGCTCATGACAGCCGCCCAGGAGGCCCGACTCGTGCCGTTGATTCTGCACGCCGAAGAGTTCGAGGGCGAAGCCGCGCCGGCCGGCGAGGGCACCACGCCCGCGACCACGGATGGCGCTGCCACGACGCAGGAACATTCCTCGCTCGGTGCTGTGATCCTCGATGTCGCCTCTGCCCTGTCGCCGATCTCTGTCGCCTATGCCCATGAGGGCGAGGACCATGAGGAAGGCGGCATCATGTTCGGCATGAGCCGCTTCACCGGCACGCTTCTGGCAAACCTCGTGACGGGTTCGGGCTTCGCTCTGCTGCTCGCCGGCTTCAGCCTCGTTTCCGGCACTCCGATCACCGTTGCAAACGGTGCGCTCTGGGGTGCTGCCGGCTGGCTTGCCGTGCATTTGCTGCCGTCCATCGGCCTGCCGCCGGAGCTTCCGGGCTTCCCGGCTGCCGATCTCACGCAGCGGCAGATCTGGTGGGTCGCAACGGTCGCGCTTTCGGCGGCGGGGCTTTACCTGCTGTTCCTGAAGCCGGGCATCGTCGCCAAGATTGCCGGTATCGTGCTCATCGCCGCACCGCAGGTCTATGGCGCGCCGCAGCCCTCCGACATTTCCAGCAATGTTCCGGCCGTTCTCGGCGCGGAGTTCGCCGTCGCGGCGCTGGCCACGACGCTGTTCTTCTGGATCGTGCTCGGCCTCTCGCTCGGCTTTGCCAACGAGAAGATCGCCAAGGCAGCCTGATATGAAACAGACATCGCCCGGAGCCGTCCTGGTTCTGGGCGGTGCGCGTTCCGGAAAATCCGCTTTTGCCGAGAGGCTGGTCGCCGAGACCGGCCTTTCGCGTCATTATATCGCCACCGGCCGCGCCTGGGACGACGAGATGCGCGAGCGCATCGCCAAACACCGGGAAGATCGCGGAAAAGGCTGGGAAACCCACGAGGAGCCGCTTGCGCTTGCGGCCTGCATCAAGGATGTGGCGCGCGGGGACCGAACGGTCCTTATCGATTGCCTGACGCTCTGGCTGACCAATCTGATGCTGGACGAGCGGGACATCGCACAGGAATTTGCCGGCCTTTTGTCGGCCATCAAAGACGCGCCGGGCCGCCTGGTCTTCGTATCGAACGAAGTCGGCCTGGGCATCGTGCCGGAAAACCGCATGGCGCGCGATTTTCGCGACCATGCCGGGCGGCTGCACCAGCAGGTGGCGGCGCTCGTACCGGAAGTCTATTTTATCGCGGCCGGATTGCCGCTGAAAATGAAGGGTTGAGCCATGCTGCAACAGAAGATCCCCGCCACCGTCATCACCGGCTTTCTCGGCGCGGGCAAGACCACGATGATCCGCAACCTCCTGCAGAATGCCGGCGGCAAGCGCATCGCGCTCATCATCAACGAATTCGGCGATCTCGGGGTCGATGGCGACGTCTTGAAGGGCTGCGGCGCGGAAGCCTGCACGGAAGACGACATCATCGAGCTGACCAACGGCTGCATCTGCTGCACCGTCGCCGATGACTTCATCCCCACCATGTCGAAGCTGCTCGAGCGGGAAAACCGTCCCGACCATATCGTCATCGAAACCTCTGGCCTCGCGCTGCCGCAGCCGCTGATCGCCGCCTTCAACTGGCCTGAGATCAAGACCCAGGTCACGGTCGATGGCGTCATCACCGTCGTCGATAGCGCCGCCGTCGCCGCCGGCCGTTTTGCCGATGACCATGACAAGGTGGATGCGCTGCGCGTCGAGGACGACAATCTCGACCACGAAAGCCCGCTCGAGGAACTCTTCGAAGACCAGCTCACCGCCGCCGACCTGATCATCCTCAACAAGGCCGACCTCATCGACGCCGCCGGTCTTCAGGCCGTGCGCGACGAAGTCGCCTCGCGCATTGCCCGCAAGCCCTCGATGATCGAGGCGAAGAACGGCGAAGTCGCTGCCGCCGTGCTGCTCGGCCTCGGCGTCGGTACGGAAGACGATATCGCCAACCGCAAGTCGCACCACGAGCTGGAGCACGAGAACGGCGAAGAGCACGATCACGACGAGTTCGACAGCTTTGTCGTCGATCTCCCGGCAATTGCCGACCCCGCCGCCTTCATCGAGCGCCTCAAGGGCGTGATCGCCGAACACGACGTGCTGCGCGTCAAGGGTTTTGCCGATGTGCCCGGCAAGCCGCTGCGCCTGCTCATTCAGGCCGTCGGCACGCGTATCGACAATTATTTCGAGCGCGCTTGGGCCGCCGGTGAGACCCGCGGCACCCGCCTCGTCGTTATCGGCCTGCACGATATGGACGAGCAAGCCGTGCGCGCTGCCATCGCCGCGGCGGTGTGATCTTCGGCATGAGCGTGCAGCCGTCCCTCTCGTCGTCGTCTCCGGTGTGGCCCCGCTTTGGTCGGCGTGCCGCGGTGGTGGATCCTCGGGTCAAGCCCGAGGATGACGGTGGGGATGGGCGGCTGCCGACAAGAGAGCTCATACCGCAAGCCGCAAAGATGGTTTCGCATACGGTGTCGACGGGGAGGTCCGATGACCTTTCCTCCTCTCCGTCATGTCAGGGCTTGACCCGAGGATCCACCACCGCGGCACGCCGGCAAAAGGGAGGCGCTGTATGCATCTCCTGCTAGCCCAGAAGGGCACCATTGCCGATGGCAAGGAAGCGATCGACCTGGGCCAGACGCCGGGCGACATCCTCTTCCTCACCGCCGCCGATACCGAACTCGCCGCCATCGCCGCAGCCCACCGCGCGCGGGGCGGTGATACGCGCCTGCGCCTCGCCAGCCTCGCGACGCTGTCGCATCCGATGTCGGTCGATACCTATGTCGAGCGCACGGCCCGTCACGCCAAGCTTATCGTCATCCGCGCCCTCGGCGGCGCCAGCTATTTCCGCTACGTGCTGGAAGCCCTGCTGGCGACGGCTGTCGCCAACGATATCAAGCTCGTGGCACTCCCCGGCGATGACCGCCCTGACGAGGGCCTGATCCCCTTCAACCGCATCGACGATGCCGACCGCCAGAACCTCTGGGTCTATCTCAACGAGGGCGGTGCCGACAATGCGGACCGCTTCCTTGCCTATGCGGATGCCGTCGCCTTCGGCGGTGAAAAGCCCGAGCCCGCGACGCCGCTGAAGAAAGCCGGCATCTGGTGGCCGGGACGGGGTGTCGTCGATGTAGAGACGTGGCAGAAGGAGACAGAGGAGCGCGCTCGGCCAAAGGAGGGTAGCGCCAACGGTCACCTTCCCACCGCCGCCATCTCCTTCTACCGCGCCTATGTCCAGAGCGGCGAAACACGCCCCGTCGAGATGTTGATCGAGGCGCTGGCGACCGAGGGCATCCGCGCCTTGCCGCTCTTCGTCTCCAGCCTCAAGGAACCCGTTTCCATCGAAACAGTCCGTGCTGCCTTTGCAGACATTCGGCCGGAAATCGTGCTGAACGCCACGAGCTTCGCCGTCTCCGCACCCGGCGCCGGCCGCAAGCCGACCGTGCTGGACGAGACCGGTGCGCCGGTGTTGCAGGTCGTGTTCTCCGGCTCCTCGCGCGAAGCGTGGGAAGCATCCGGACAGGGGCTGACGGCGCGTGATCTCGGCATGAATGTCTCGCTGCCGGAAGTCGACGGGCGCGTGCTCTCCCGCGCCGTCTCCTTCAAGGCTGCCGCGCGCTACGACGAGCGCGTCGAAACCAACATCGTCGGCCTCGATCCCGTCGAGGATCGCATCCGCTTCGTGGCGAAAATCGCCGCCGGTTGGGCATGTCTCCGCCGGGCGAAGCCGGCCGAGCGCCGCGTCGCGCTGGTGATGGCGAACTACCCGAACCGCGATGGCCGCCTTGGCAACGGCGTCGGTCTGGATACGCCCGCCGGTACGATGGAAGTGCTGCGTGCCATGGCCGCGGAAGGCTACGCCGTCGCCGGCTTGCCTGATGATGGCGACGCGCTGATTGCCCATTTGATGGCCGGCCCGACCAATGCGGCAAGCGACGGCCGTGAAATCCGCGAAACGCTTTCGCTGAATCATTACAAGGCTTTCTTCGCGTCGCTTCCCAAATCGATTCGGGACGAAATGACCGACCGCTGGCGCGCGCCGGAAGAGGATCCCTTCGTGACGGGCGACGTCTTCGCCCTGCCGCTTGCCCGTTTCGGCGAGACGCTGGTCGGCATTCAACCGGCGCGGGGCTACAATATCGATCCGAAGGACACCTACCATTCGCCGGACCTCGTGCCGCCGCATGGCTATCTCGCCTTCTACGCCTTCCTGCGCCTGCACTACGGCGCGCATGCTATCGTGCACATGGGCAAACACGGCAATCTCGAATGGCTGCCCGGCAAGGCGCTGGCGCTGTCGGAGGCTTGCTATCCCGAGGCCGTTCTCGGCCCCGTGCCGCATCTCTATCCCTTCATCGTCAACGACCCCGGCGAGGGTACGCAGGCCAAACGCCGCTCCGCCGCCGTCATTATCGACCACCTGACGCCGCCTTTGACCCGCGCCGAGACCTACGGCCCGCTCAAGGACCTCGAAGCCCTCGTCGATGAATATTACGATGCCTCCGGCGGCGACCCGCGCCGCATCAAGCTTCTGACGAAGCAGATCCTCGACCTCGTGCGCGACATCGGCCTCGACAGCGATGCCGGCATCGCCAAATCCGATGGCGAGGAGGCGGCGCTGCAAAAGCTCGACGCCTATCTCTGCGACCTCAAGGAAATGCAGATCCGTGACGGCCTGCACGTCTTCGGCGTCTCGCCGCAGGGGCGGCTGCTCACCGACCTGACGCTGGCGCTCGCCCGTGTGCCGCGCGGTCTGGGCGAGGGTGGTGAAGCGAGCCTGCAGCGGGCGATCGCGGCGGATGCTCTGGACGGTGTCGCCTTCGATCCGCTCGACTGCGTCAGTTCTGATCCATGGAACGGGCCGCGTCCCGCCGTGTTGGCCGAGCAAGTGGATGCACCCTGGCGCAGCCATGGTGACACGGTTGAGCGCATCGAGCTTCTGGCGGCAAAGCTGGTGGATGGCACGCTCGCTTGCCCGGAGGACTGGCCTGCTACCCGCACCGTGCTTGATACGATCGAGGCTTCCATCCGCCCCGCCATCGCCGCCTGCGGACCGGCCGAAATATCGGCGCTGATGCGCGGCCTCGATGGTCGCTTCATCGAGCCCGGCCCCTCCGGTGCGCCGACGCGCGGCCGACCGGATGTGCTGCCGACGGGCCGCAATTTCTATTCCGTCGACAGCCGCGCCGTTCCGACGCCGGCCGCCTGGGAACTCGGCAAGAAATCCGCCG
>CBFGOD010000305.1:0-5766 GCA_965650295.1 uncultured Shinella sp.
CATGGCAAACACCTTCCTCGCCGCCCGCGGCACCAATGTCGGCAAGTCGCTTTGCGAGCATGACCTCGCCGACACCGCCAAGCAGATCATGATCGAGGCCGCGACCGCGACCTGCGCCATCGTTTTGCCGGAAGACGGCGTCGTCGCCCGCGAGTTCAAGGCGAATGCCGAAAACGAAGTGGTCGACGTCAATGCCATTCCGGCCGACGCCATGATGCTCGATGTCGGCCCGAAGACCATCGAAGCCGTCAATGCCTGGATTTCGCGCGCTTCGACGCTCGTCTGGAACGGCCCGCTCGGCGCCTTCGAAATCGCCCCCTTCGACACGGCGACGGTCGCCGCCGCCAAGCACGCGGCCGCTGAGACCAAAGCCGGCAAGCTCGTCTCCGTCGCCGGTGGCGGCGATACGGTCGCCGCCCTCAACCACGCCGGTGTGGCCGACGATTTCACATATGTCTCGACCGCCGGCGGCGCGTTCCTGGAATGGATGGAAGGCAAGCCGCTGCCGGGCGTCGATATCCTGCATCAGCAGAAATAACGACTGCCCCTTGCGCTTGGCGCGGGATCGCCTACATTCTCTGTAACGTCAACGAACAGAAAGGAAGGTGATCCAATGTCTAATGAGATTTCGGTCTTGGCTTCGGGCATGGGAATTGTGGTGAACGAAACGAGGCAGCCCTCGTTCTGATCCCGCCTTCCTTCGGGTCGCAAGACCCGGGTCCGCACCGGACCAAACCTCATGGGGGCCACCTTCGGGTGGCCCTTTTGCGTTTCTGGGGACAGTAAGCATCCCGCCTCCTCCCCTCACGGCCGGATGAGCACCGTCAGCATCATCAGCGCGATGGCGCCGACTGCGATCTTCCAGAAATCCGCGCGCCGTCGCAGCCCCGGCAGGCCGATAGGGTGGATGAGATGCAGAAGCATGACGGCAAGCAGGAGAACGGGGAGGATTTTCGACATGATGGCCTTTCCTCGCCCTTCCTGTCACACCCGGGACATTTTTCCAAGCGATCAGCGCAAGGGGTGAAAATCCTGCGCCATGTCGCCTTTGCATCTGGCAATCGGCGTGCGGCGCGCTATTCCTATTGCATCGGCGAACCTGCGGAAATCACATGCGCAATAACCTCATATCCGTCTTCGCGCTGCTCATGGGCACGCTGTTCCTGTTCCTCGGGAATGGCCTGCATGGCCTGCTGCTTCCCATGCGTGGCGCCTTCGAAGGCTATGAGACGACGATGCTCGGCCTGCTCGGTACGTCCTGGGCCTCGGGCTTCGTGCTCGGCTGCCTCTTGGCGCCAACCATCGTCAAGCGCATCGGCCATGTGCGCGCCTTCTCGGGCTTCGCCTCGCTCATCGCCATCATCGCGCTTTTGACCGGCATCCTCGTCGATCCCATCTGGTGGATCGTGCTGCGCGCCGTCACCGGCTTCTCGATCGCCGGCACGTCGATGATCATCGAGAGCTGGCTGAACGAGCGCGCCACCAATGAGAGCCGCGGCCTGATCTTCTCGCTCTACATCGCCATCACGCTGGTCGGCACCGTCGGCGGCCAGATGACGGTGGCGCTCGGCGACGTGACGACGCCGATCCTCTTCATGTTCGCCGGCATTCTCTACTGCTTCGCCATGTTGCCGACGACGCTGTCGACCGCAGCCTCGCCGCAACCGCTGAAGCAGGTTCGTCTCGATATCCCGGCCCTTTTCCGCACATCGCCGGTCGCCTGCGTCGGCATCGTGCTGATTGGCATTGCCAACGGCGCCTTCGGTACGCTCGGCGCGGTCTTCGGCGCCAAGGTCGGGCTTTCCTCCAGCATGATCGCGACCATGATGAGCGTGGCGATCTTCGCCGGCGCCGTCATGCAGCTTCCTGCCGGCCGCATGTCCGACCGCATCGACCGGCGCATCGTGCTGGCCTCGCTCTCGGCCGTCGCAGCCGCAGCCGGCCTTGCCATCTTCATCTTCCAGCCGGCCAATGTCACAGTGCTGCTGGTGCTGACCGCGCTTTACGGCGCCATGGCGAACGCGCTCTATCCGATCGCCGTTTCGCACGCCAACGACTTCGCCAGCCCCGAGGATTTCGTAAAGGTCTCCGGCGGCCTGCTTTTGCTCTACGGTATCGGCACGATTATCGGCCCGACGCTCGGCGGCCCGGTCATGTCGGCGATCGGCCCATACGCGTTGTTCTTCGTCACCTGCTGGGCGCATATCCTGATCACGGCCTACGCCATCTTCCGCAGCCAGCGCCGCAAGGCAAAGCCCGCCGAGATGCGCGACGCCTATACGACCATCAACCCCGGCACGCTGACCACGCCGGAAAGCCTTCAGCTTTCGCCACGCGCCCTGCCCCAGCCGCAGGCCGCAAGCGACGAGCAGCAACAGGAGGGTGAAACGGCATGAGCCTCTTCGACGACGACCGCCCCTTGAAGAAGATCGCACACGAGATCGGCAGCGACCTTTCGCTGCTCTCGGTCGACGAGCTTTCCGCGCGAATCGAGCTTCTCAAGGCCGAGATCGCCCGCCTCGAATCAGAGAAGACAAAAAAGGGCGCCAGCCGCTCGGCGGCCGAAAGCCTGTTTCGCTAGACACGAGCCTTGCCGAAAAAGCACAGAAACAGGCAAACCGACAATAGAGTTAACCGGCCGTTAAGCCTTACACGTTATTACTAGCACATCCGGTTCTTCCGGGTTCAGACATTTTCGCCCTTTTGGGTATCGGTCTGATTTTTCTCCCTGTTTTACCTTGAGAGCCGCTTTCCGCGGCTCTTTTTTTATTTGCATGACCACGCGCCTGTGCACTGTCCCGAAAGAATTGTGGAGATTAACCCTTTCTTAAGAATGCCCTTGCGCGAATTAGGTTATGGGATCATCCTCCAGACATCAAAAGGCGGCTTGGAACCGAACCAGCCAACCTTCCGTTACCTGCAAGTCGTGCGTTCAACAGGGATGAAACCATGTCCGAAAGAGGATTGAATACCGTCAGCTTCGCTGGCCACGTTGCGTCGTCGGCGCAGTTCAAGTCCCTGTACGCCGAAGGCATGGGTCTCGTTGAGGAAACCGCAAGCTATCTCGACGGCGTCGGCCGCCAGGCCTCCAAGGTCCTGCCGCGCATGGCCTCTGTGCTCTATGCAGCCGAATCGATGCGCCTCACCACCCGCCTGATGCAGATGGCCTCCTGGCTGCTGCTCCAGCGCGCCGTCAACAATGGCGAGATGAATCGCGATCAGGTGCTTTCGGAAAAGAACAAGGTCCGCCTCGACAGCTTCAATGTCGACAAGACCGCCCCGGGCTGGAACGATCTGCCGGAAGCCTTCCGCGATCTCATCGAACGGTCGCTGCGGCTGCAGAACCGCATCGCCCTGCTCGACCGCGAAATCTACCGCCCGCAGGACGCCCAGACGTTTGCGCCTGATAATCAGAACAGCGTGCAGGCCCAGATCAATCTGCTGCACACTGCCTTCGGCAACAACTGAGCTTCACGCACGGCATGACGACATAAACCCGGCTCCGGCCGGGTTTTTTGTTGCCTGCATCCAAAGGAAAATCCGGGCAATAAAAAACCCGGCCGGAGCCGGGTTCTTCAAAACCGTCTGCGAAAAGCAGATTAGAGGCCGAGGCCTTCGAAGCGCTTCTTGAACTTCGAAACGCGGCCGCCACGGTCCAGCATCTGCTGGTTGCCGCCGGTCCAGGCCGGATGCGACTTCGGATCGATTTCGAGGTTCATCGTTGCGCCTTCCGAACCCCAGGTCGAACGGGTTTCGTATTCGGTGCCGTCGGTCATGACGACCTTGATGACGTGGTAGTCGGGATGGATATCAGCCTTCATGACACTCTTCCTGCTTGTTCCGGGGGCCATTTGTCGCAACGCATTGCGGCAGCGAGGCCAAAGACGTAAATGAAGCCGCGGCCGGTCGGACCTGCGGCTTCCCAATTCGATGGCGAGCCTATACATGAAGGCCGTCTGGATAACAAGAGCCGAAAGACAATTCGTGCCGCAAGGCGCTGGAAACGGGGGTATGGTGTCCACAGAGACAGAGCACGCTGCGCAGGAAAAGCCCGCACGCAGAAACATTCGCCCGCTCGGAAGGCTCACGCCCTATATAAGCCGCTATCGAGGCCTCGTCTGCGGCGCGCTTGTCGCGCTCGTCATGGCCGCTGTAACGACGCTGGTCCTGCCTGTCGCCGTGCGCCGCATGATCGACCACGGCTTCTCCGGTGCCGATGCCGGTTTCATCAACACCTATTTCACGATGCTCTTCGTGCTGGCCGGCCTGCTCGCGCTGGCGAGCGCCATGCGCTACTATTTCGTCATCACGCTCGGCGAGCGCATCGTCGCCGATCTCCGGCGCGAGGTCTTCGCCCATGTGACGCGGCTGTCGCCGGCCTTCTTCGACGTCAACCAGTCCGGCGAGATCGTCTCGCGGCTGACGGCCGATACGACGCAGATCAAGTCTGCCGTTGGTGCTACCGCCTCCGTCGCGCTGCGCAACCTCATCCTGTGTCTCGGGGCCATCGCCATGATGGTCTATACCAGCCCCAAACTCTCCAGCCTCGTCATCGGCGCCATCCCGATCATCGTCTTCCCGCTCGTCGCCTTCGGCCGCTCGGTGCGCCGCCGCTCGCGCGAGGCGCAGGATACGCTCGCGGCGGCTTCCGCCTATGCCGGCGAGGCGATCGGCGCGACACGCACCTTGCAGGCCTTCAATGCGGAAGAGGCTGCCCGCGCCCGCTTCTTCGGCGCCGTCGAAAGCGCCTATGAGGCCGCCCGCTCCGCCATCCGCGCCCGCTCGCTGCTGACGGGCTTCGCCATCGCCATGATCTTCGGCTCGGTTGTCGCCGTGCTGTGGTTCGGTGCGCAGGATGTGCTGTCGGGCACGATCTCGGCCGGCACGCTCGGCCAGTTCCTGCTCTATGCCGTCTTTGCTGCTGGCAGCCTCGGCGCGCTCTCCGAGGTGTGGGGCGAGCTCTCGCAGGCCGCGGGTGCTGCCGAGCGCCTCACGGAACTGCTCGCCGAAAAGCCCGCCATCGCAGCCCCTGCCAATCCGGTCGCTCTGCCCGTACCGTCGCGTGGCGAGCTCACCTTCGAGGATGTGCATTTCTCCTATCCCGCCCGCCCCGGCTATCGCAGCATCAACGGCCTGTCCTTTGCCGTGAAGCAGGGCGAGACGGTCGCCGTCGTCGGCCCGTCGGGCGCCGGCAAGAGCACGATCCTGTCGCTGGTCGAGCGCTTCTACGATCCGGATGCCGGCACCGTGCGGCTCGATGGCGTCGACCTGCGCACCGCCGATCCGGAAGAACTGCGCCGCCGCATCGCGCTGGTGCCGCAGGATGTCACCATCTTCGCCGCAACGATCCGCGACAACATCGCCTTCGGCATGGCCAATGTCAGCGACGAAGCGATCCGCGCCGCCGCCCGTGCCGCTCAGGCCGAAGAGTTCATCGCCCGCCTCGACAGGGGCTATGACACCATGGTCGGCGAACGTGGCGTGACGCTCTCCGGCGGCCAGCGCCAGCGCATCGCCATTGCCCGCGCCATCCTCAAGGATGCGCCGCTGCTGCTGCTCGACGAAGCGACCTCCGCGCTCGATGCCGAGAGCGAGACGCTGGTGCAGAAGGCGCTGGACGGCCAGATGGGCAAGCGCACGACGATCGTCATCGCCCACCGGCTCGCCACCGTGCTGAAGGCCGACCGCATCCTTGTCATGGAGGCAGGCCGGATCGTCGAAGAGGGCACGCATCAGTCGCTGATCCGGGAGGGCGGCCTCTATGCC
>CBFGOD010000306.1:0-5766 GCA_965650295.1 uncultured Shinella sp.
GGCAAGTTCGAAATGAACTCGCGCGCCTATTGCGGCGCCTTCAACTTCAAGGGCGGCGACCAGCAGCAGAAGGTCGGCAATCTCTCGGGTGGCCAGCGCAACCGCGTTCACCTCGCCAAGATGCTGAAGGCTGGCGGCAACGTCCTGCTGCTCGACGAACCCACCAACGACCTCGACACGGAAACGCTGGGTGCGCTGGAAAGCGCGCTGGAAAACTTCGCCGGCTGCGCGATCATCATCAGCCACGATCGCATGTTCCTCGACCGTCTGGCGACGCACATCCTGGCCTTCGAAGGCGACGGCCATGTCGAATGGTTCGAAGGCAACTTCGAAGACTATGAAGAGGACAAGGTTCGCCGTCTCGGCCCCGATGCGCTCAACCCCGGCAGCCAGGCCTACAAGCGCCTGACGCGCTAATTATTCAGCGGCTGGAAGCCAGCCACTGCCAAAACGGGCGCGTTTGTTCGCTCTTCCTGAAAAACCCCGGCTCGCCGGGGTTTTTCTTTGGGCCTGTTGATGGAAAGATCGGCGACACGGATTTTGTCTTGCGCGACGCGGCTTAATCACATAAACATATCTTTATGTCTTGATTGGAAAGATCATGGGCGAGAAACTCGGACTGGATGACATCGTGGAGATCCTGAAGGCGGCGGGCGAACCGACGCGCCTTCGCCTGCTTGCGCTTCTGTCGCATGGTGACCTGACGGTGACGGATCTCACCGATATTCTCGGTCAGTCCCAGCCGCGCATCTCGCGCCATCTGAAGCTGCTCGCCGAAGCGGCCCTCGTCGATCGTTACCAGGAGGGCGCCTGGGCCTTCTTCCGCCTCAGTCAGGGCGGCCCCGCCGTCACGCTGGTGCGCCAGCTGCTGGAAGCCTCCGAACCGGCCGACGCGGTGTTCGCCCGTGACGACGAGCGGCTGCGTGCGCTGAAGAAGATCCGCTCCGACAAGGCGCAGGCCTATTTCAGCCGCAACGCGGCCGAATGGGATGCCGTGCGGCGCCTGCATGTCAGCGAGGCCGAGGTAGAGGCGAAGCTCGCCGCGATGATCGGCACCGAACCGGTCGATGGTTTCCTCGATCTCGGCACCGGCACGGGGCGCATCCTCCAGCTCTTCGAAGGCCTTTACCGCCGCGGCGTCGGTGTCGATGCCAGCCGCGACATGCTGGCGGTTGCCCGCGCCAATCTCGATCGCGCCGGCATCACCAAGGCATCCATCCGCCATGGCGACATTTTCAATCTGCCGCTGGAGCGCGACGAATTCGACGTCGTGACGATCCATCAGGTGCTGCACTTCCTCGACGAGCCGGACGCGGCGGTCGGCGAGGCCGCGCGCATGCTGGCGCCCGGCGGCCGCCTTGCCATCATCGACCTTGCCCCGCATGCGCTGGAGCATCTGCGCGACGAACATGCTCATATCCGCCTCGGCTTCTCGCATCAGACGATGTCCGAATGGCTGGAGAAGGCCGGCCTTGCCGTGGAGGAGGTCGTTGATCTCCAGCCCGTGCATTCGGCCGCAGATGCGCTCACCGTTACCATCTGGCTTGCCCGCGATACCCGCGAACAGGCGGCCGACCCCATTGCCATCCGCAGGAGGAGTTGACATGACCCAGGCGACCGCCATCCCAGCCCGCAAGGACATCCGCCTGTCTTTCGAGTTCTTCCCGCCGAAATCCGTGGAAGCCGAGGGACAGCTCTGGGAGACGGCCGCCGCCCTTTCGGCGTATGATCCGGGTTTCATGTCGGTCACCTATGGTGCGGGCGGCTCCACCAAGCTGCCGACGCTGGCAACGGTCCGCCACCTGCTCAAGATGGGCCTGCCGGCCGCCTCACACCTCACCTGCGTCGGCGCGACGAAGGAAGAGGTTCACGCCGTCGTCGCCGATTTCCAGGCCGCCGGCGTCCGGCATTTCGTTGCGCTGCGCGGTGATCCGCCGGGTGGCGTCGGCACGCCCTATCAGCCGCATCCCGGCGGTTATGCCAATGCAGCCGAGCTGGCGGCGGGCCTGCGCGACCTTGCCGATTTCGAGATCTCCGTCTCCGCCTATCCGGAAAAGCACCCGCAGAGCCCCGACGTCGCCGCCGATGTCGATATGCTCAAGCGCAAGGTGGACGCGGGCGCGACGCGTGCGTTGACCCAGTTCTTCTTCGAGAACGACGATTTCGAGCGCTATTTGGAGCGTGTCCGCAAGGCCGGTATCACCATTCCCGTCGTGCCGGGCATCCTGCCGGTGCACAATCTCGGCCAGGTCCAGAAATTTGCCGGCCTCTGTGGCGCGAGCGTGCCCGCATGGCTGGCCGATCGTCTCGGCCCCTATGACGACCGTCCGCAGGAGCGCGCCGCCGTCGCCGTCGAGCTCGCGATCCGCCAGGTGGAAGACCTCATCACCCGCGGCATTTCGGAATTCCATTTCTACACGATGAACCGCGCCGCCATGGTCTCTGCCGTGTGCGATGGTGTCGGTTTCGCCCGCAACGACCGGCAGCCGGTAACGGGCGCCGCAGCCTGAGCCTTTGTCGATGCTACAAACGAAAATGCATGGCGCCGTCTCCGGGGCCATGCATTTTTCTTGATAGGTTCGGCAGGGTTTATTGCTTTTGTCCCTGACCTCTCTGACTGCGCTTGGGTCGCCTTAGATAAAAATCATCGTGGCGACGAAGAGGAACGCTGCACTGATCATCAGAACATTCAAGGAATGTGTGAGTCCCATGGCTGACCTCCTTGCGTTGACGGTTCGATATTACGACCGAAAAAAGCGTGTTGGAAAGGCGTTTTGTTGCTGCGTTGCAACATCCGGGCTTCGCCGGGTGTTTATTCACAGCGCTAACCTGCTGAATTTTCTCCTCTATTGTGTGCGCCACAAAAAATTCACAATCCTTACCGGATGACGAGTGTCGACAGAGTTCATTTACCATAATGGTTCAGGCCGACGTCGCAATCCGGGCAGTTTAACGAAACGATCAGGATGATCTTTTGTTCCCGCAAGGGGTGAGTCGCTAGCGACCGCGCAGGCGCGCGATGGCGCGGCCGTCCAGCACGACAAGACCGAAAAGAACCAGCGCCATGCCGAGAAGGCCAAGCGGCGTCAGCGTTTCGCCAAGGAAGAGCATGCCAGCGATGATGGCGCTCGGCGGCACGAGCAGCGTTACGAGCGAGGTGTTGGTGGCGCCTGCCGCCGCCATGATGCGGAAGAACAGGATATAACCATAGGCGGTCGAAAGCAGAGCCAGCGCGAGCACGGCGAGGATCGTCGGCAGCGGCGGCAGGGGAAGCTGCCAGGGCGCGTCGAGCGCGAAGGAGACGGGCAGCATCAGCAGCGTGGAGGCGGAAAGCTGGCCGGCGGCGATGACCGGCGGAGCGGTGCCGCGGAAGCGTTTGCCGTAGGTCGCGGCAAAGCCATAGGAAACGGCGGCGAGCACGGGCAGGAGGACGGCCCAAAGTGGTGGACCGCCGTCTCCGGTGAAGGGGGCGAGCGCGCGCGGGCCGATCAGCACGGCGGTGCCGACGAGGCCGATCAGGCAGCCCGCGATCTTTTCCGAGGAGAGCTTTTCATCTGCCGTCATCTGGTTGGCGATGAGCACGGTGAAGATCGGCGTCGTCGCGTTGAGGATCGAGGCGAGGCCGGCGCCGATCTGCGTCTGGCCGAGGAAGATCAGCATATGCGGCACGGCATTGTTGATAAGGCCGAGCAGCAGGAATTCGCGCCAGCGGGTGCGCAGCGTTTCATAGATGCCGAAACGGCCGGCGACATAGACGTGCAGAGCCAGTGCCGCGATGCCAACGCGCAACAGGACGAGCGTTGCCGGCGGCACATGACCCACGGCGACGCGGGCGAAGAAGAACGAGCCGCCCCAGATCATGCCGAGCAGTGCCAGCAGACCCCAGGTCTGCGCGTTCATGCGGGTCGGTGCCGCCACCGTATTGTCCATGGTTCCCCTCCCAGGGTATGCGCCAACGAGAAGAGCGGCCGCCGGATGGACCGTGCTGCCGCTCTCAGTCTCGTCGCTTTCATAGCACCGGGGCGGAGAACCGCCACCTGATTTCCGTCAGAGGGCCGACAGCAGTGCCTGCGTTGCCCAGCCATCGGCGGGTAGGCCGAGCTTCTGCTGTTCCTTCTGGATGGCCGTGCGCGTGCCGGAGCCCAGAATGCCGTCGATCTTGCCGACATCGTGACCCAGCGCGTTCAGCTTGGTCTGCAGCTGCTTCATGGCCTCTTCCGAGAGGCCTTCCTCCGGGTTGCCGCGCTCATAAGGCGGGGCGCCGGCAAGCCGGGTCGCGAAATAGGCGGCCGAGGTCGTGTAGATGAACGACTGGTTCCATTCGAGATAGATGTTGAAGTTCGGGTAAGTCATGAAGGCCGGGCCTTTGCGGCCCTGCGGCAGAACCACCGAGGCTTCGAGATTGCCGAAGGACGTGTCGCCGTCGCGCGGCTTGACGCCGAGCGCAAACCAGTCGGCGGCCTTCATGCCCGGTTGCAGGCCGGTCTTTTCGAAGGGCAGGTTTTCCGGAATGGAGATTTCCTGGATCCACGGCTGGCCCTTGGTGAAACCGAGGCTCTGGATGAACTTCGCCGCCGTCAGGATGGCATCCGGCGAGCTCTGCTTGACGTTGACGTGGCCGTCGCCGTCGCCATCCACGCCATAGGCGATGATGTCGCGCGGCAGCATCTGTACCTGGCCGATTTCACCGGCCCAGGCACCCGTCGTGCCGTTCGGGTCGAGGTCGCCGTGGCCGACCATCTCGATGGCTGCGAGAAGCTGCGGACGGAAGATTTCGGGGCGGCGGCAATCATGGGCGAGCGTCACCAGCGCGTTGCGGGTGATGAAATCGCCCTGCACGGCGCCGAAGTCGGTTTCCATGGCCCAGAAGGCGGCGATGACGGGGCCGGGCACGCCGAATTCCTGCTCGGCGCGGCCGAAGACGCCCGAGAGGTCCTTCAGCTTCTTCCGGCCGATATCGAGGCGTGACTGGCTGACCGTGCGCTTGGAGAATTCAAGGAACGTCTGGCGGAAGACGCCCTGGGCGCGGTCGCGCGACAGAACCTTCTGGTCGAGGGCGGCACCGGCCAATGCGCGGTCGGCGACATCGGCGGAAACGCCGAGCGTCTGCACCTCGGCCTTCACGCCCTGAAGAAAGGCGCTGAGATCGCCGCCGCAGGCGGCTGCCGTCGTGGCCGCCGTCTGGGCATACGCGGTGCCGGCGAAAAGAAGGGCCGTGAGGCCTGCCGCAAATGTCGTCTTCAGGTTCAGCCGCATCTCAATGCTCCCTTGGGGTCCGTTGCCCGCTGTCTGGATGGCGACCCGTCGTTGCACACGCGTGCCCGACAGGCTCTGGGATTGACCGGCTGTCTCAGATGAATGTGACGGAAGCAAGAAGAAAAAGGCAACCGCAGCGCGCAGTCACCCTTTTCACGCTATTGTGCTCCGCTCAATGCCCGGTTCAACGGGTGACCGACGCCACCCACTTGTTCCAGTTCTTGGCCGAGCCGGCAAAGACGTTGATATCGGTGTTCGTCGTCACGCCCGGCACGACGCCGGTCGAGGTATATTGCCAGAAGGCCCATTTGCGCGCGGAATAGATGTTTTCCGGGTGGTTCGCCACCGAGCGCAGCCAGAAGTGATAGCCTTCGAAATGGCCGACGAGGTTGTCGCGGTGGAAATCCACCGTCGTGTAGATGATCGGCCGCTTGCCATAATGCTTTTCGAGGCGGTCCATGAAGCGTTGCAAGGCGGTGCGCACCTCATCGGCCGGCGGACGGATCTTGC
>CBFGOD010000307.1:0-5764 GCA_965650295.1 uncultured Shinella sp.
GTTCTGTGAGAGCGCCATGAAAGCCATCGTCATCCATGCGGCCAGGGATTTGCGCATCGAAGAGCGGGAGCCGGGATGTCTCAATTGATCTCGCAGCCTACTCGCTTCAGCCGATGGGCATGCGGCGACAACCGAACCGATGCTTTTGCGGTCCGTCGCCGCTTCCGTGCTCGGATTGCTGGGTCGCCGACGTTCAGTGCCGCCCCCATCATGCTTCCGTTTCGTTCGGCAAATGGGCGACGATCTCGAACTGGAACGAGCGCGCATGCGAACGCCTTCTCGGCCAGGAGCCATCCACGAATTTAAACTGGACTCCATCGGGAAGCTCCGATACAAAGCTAGTGGAACCGTTTCCATTCGGTCCCTTTGGAGGAGGAAAACATGCGTATACTTTTAGCCACCACGGCATTTGCTGTGCTGGGTTCTCTCGCCATGGCTGCGCCGGCATCCGCGGATGCCGCCCGTCCGACGGTCTGCCTGGTGATGAAGTCGCTCGCGAACGAGTTCTTCAAGGACATGAGCGAGGGTGCCAAGGAATATGCCGCCAAGCGCGGTGATTTCGATCTGAAGATGGTGGGTATGCAGTCGGAGACCGACTTCGACACCCAGGTCAACGCCGTCGACACATGCGTGACGGAGCAGAAAAACGTCATCGTTCTGGCTCCTGCCGACAGTCGCGCCATGGTGCGACCGGTCAAACGCGCGCTCGACCAGGGCATTACCGTGATCAATTTCGACGTGCCGCTCGATGAGGAGGCCAAGAAGGCTGCCGGGCTCGACCTCGCCTTTGTCGGCCCAGACAACACGGCTGGCGCCAAGATGGCGGGCGACGTGCTCGGCAAACTGCTCGGAAAGGGCGGTAAGGTCGTGATTCTCGAAGGAAACCCGGGCGCTGACAATGCAAAGCAGCGTAAGGCGGGCTTCGAACAGTCGATCCAGGAATTCGGCCTGGAGCTTCTGGATTCGCGCACCGCACACTGGGAAACGGAAGAAGCCAACACCGTGTTCACCACGATGCTCACCGCTCATCCCGACATCCAGGGCGTACTGGCGGCCAACGATTCCATGGCGCTTGGCGTCGTCAAGGCGATCGATGCGGCCGGCATGACCGGTAAGATCCAGGTCGTCGGCTTCGACAATATTCCGGCAGTTCGTCCCCTGGTCAAAGAAGGCAAGCTGCTGGCGACGATCGACCAGTTCGGCCGCGACATGGCAGCCGACGCGATTAATCGCGGCATTGAGTCCTTCAAGTCCGGCAAGAAGCTGGAAGGCTGGGTCAAGACAGACATCCAGCTCGTGACCAAGGACAATGTGAAATAGGGTTGCCTTTCGGCGACTTGGCCCGGCGGCCCGCGCCGCCGGGTTTGATTGAAGTATAATTTACTCCAGATCAGGTTTTGCCATGACCAGCTTGACTGCTGCCATGAGCGTGCGAAGTATTTCAAAACGCTATCCCGGCGTCGTGGCGCTGGACGACGTGTCGTTCGATTTCGTTCCCGGCGAGATCCATGCGCTTGCGGGAGAGAACGGCGCGGGCAAATCCACGCTGATCAAGGTCCTCGGCGGCATCGTCAAACCGGACGGTGGCGAGATGCTGCTCGAAGGCGAGCGCTATGCACCGAGTTCGCCGAGCCAGGCCATCACCGCCGGCGTGCGCGTCGTGCATCAGGAATTCAACCTTCTGCCCTATCTGTCGGTGGCGGAGAACATGCTGTTCGAACGCTTGCCGCGCAAGTTCGGCCTCTTCGTGGACCGCGCGGGCATGGAAGCGCGCGCACGCGAGCTGCTGGCTCTCGTCGGTCTCGATGATATCGATCCGGCGACACCAGTCGAGCGGCTCGGCGTCGCCCAACAGCAATTGGTCGAGATCGCCCGCGCGCTCTCGGATAAGGCGCGCATTCTCATTCTCGACGAGCCAACGGCGACACTGACGCCGCGCGAAACCGGCCGGCTGTTCGAGATCGTCCACCGCCTCAAGGAGGCCGGAACCGCCGTCGTCTTCATCTCCCATCATCTGGAAGAGATATTCGAACATTGCGACCGTGTCTCGGTATTGCGAAACGGTCGGAACGTCGCGACGCAGGACACCGGTGACATCACGCCCGACGGCCTCGTCAAGCAGATGGTCGGCCGCGAAATCGCCGCCAAACGGCATGCGGCTGGAGTAAGCCGCGCCGGCAACCCGGCACTTTCCGTGCGCGGGTTGCAATCGCGGGCCAATGCCGGCCGCCCCGACGTCGCCTTCGATGTCTATCCCGGTGAAATCGTCGGGATTGCCGGCCTCGTCGGCTCGGGCCGCAGCGAGGTCCTGCGCGCCATCTTCGGCGCCGACCGGGCAGCGCGCGGGACGATCCTGCGCGACGGCAAACCGGTTTCCATCGCTTCTCCCGCCGATGCCATCGCTGCCGGCATTTGCCTTGTGACGGAGAACCGCAAGGAGGAGGGGCTGGTTTTGCCGATGTCCATCGAGGTCAATGCCTCGCTTGCCTCCATCCATGACTATGCCGATGCCGGCTTCCTGCGGCCCGCGAAGGAGCGGGCGGCGACGGCGGCTATTCTGCGCGACCTCGACACGCGCATGGCGAGCCTCGACCAGCCCGTCCGCAGCCTTTCCGGGGGCAACCAGCAGAAGGTGGTTCTCGGCAAGTGGCTGCTCCGGCGCCCACGTGTGCTGATGCTGGACGAGCCGACGCGGGGCATCGATGTCGGCGCGAAGGCGGAGATCTATACGCTGCTGCGCAGGCTCGCGGCCGACGGCGTCGCCATCGTCGCGGTCTCCTCCGACGTGCCGGAACTGCTCGGGCTGGCGGACCGCATTCTTGTGCTGTCGCGTGGCGTTCTGGCCGGCGAAATATCGGGCGAGGCAATGGACGAGGTCAGCATCATGCAGCTCGCCTATAGTGAATATCTCAAGGTACAATCCGACACTCTTGCGAAGGCAGGCCCATGACCATGTCGACGATCCCGGCAGACGCAGCGGCGTCGAAATCGAGCAAGGCCTTCTCCCGCTTCCTGCGCGATGCTGGCATAGGTCTTGCGCTCATCGCGCTCATCATCTTCTTCAGCGTGACGACAACGACCTTCCTGACCGCCAACAATCTCACCAACATCATGGTGCAGATCACGCTCAACGTGATCCTCGCCGCCGGCATGACCTTCGTCATCCTGATCGGCGGCATCGACCTGTCCGTTGGCTCGGTGATGGCCCTTGCGGCGGTCGTCGGCGGCACGGTCATGACGGAACTTGGCCTGCCGGACCTTGCCGCCATCCCGCTCGCTATCCTCGTTTCCTGTGCGGTGGGCGCTGCGGTCGGTCTTTTCAACGGCTTCGTTTCGGCCTGGTGGAATATTCCCTCGTTCATCGTCACGCTCGGCATGCTGAACATGGCGCGCGGCGGCGCGCTGCAGTTCACGCAGTCGAATACGCTCTACAATTTCCCACCCGTCTTCAACGACTTCGGCACCATCGACTATGGCGGCGTTCCGCTGCTTTTCCTGGTGGCGTTGCTGATCGTCGCAATCGGCTGGATCGTGCTGACGAAGACCGTGTTCGGCCGCATGCTCTACGCCATCGGCAACAACGAGGAGGCTGTGCGCCTCGCCGGCCACAACGTGCTGTTCTACAAGACGGCCGCCTTCGGCATCTGCGGCTTTGCCGTCGGTATCGCCTCGATCATGTATATGGCGCGCCTTTCCATCGCGAGCCCTATCATGGGCATCGGTTACGAGTTGAACGCCATCGCCGCCGTCATTATCGGCGGGACCAGCCTCAATGGCGGCCGCGGCTCGTTGATCGGCACGCTTCTCGGTGCGGCGGTGATCGGTGTTCTCTCAAACGGCCTCATCCTGATCGGCGCAACAGACTTCGTGCGCCAGATCATCACCGGCGCAGTCATCATCCTGGCCGTCGTGATGGATGCGTATCGCGCCAAGCTTGCGGAGCGCTCTTCGGGAAAATAGCTTTTTGGGTTTTCACAAAAATGGCCGGACTGGAGATTTCTCCGGCCATTCCGTTGTCGCCGATTTTCCGTATAAGAGGCAAAAGCTCAATTCGAAGGCGAGAACCATGGAGACATCCGGCAAGACAGGCGGAGGGCGGATCACGATCCGGGATGTCGCCCGGCGCGCCGGGGTCGGGGTCGGGACCGTCTCTCGTGTGCTGAACAACCATCCACTGGTTTCGAAAGTAGCGCGTGCCGCGGTCGAATCGGCGATCGCCGAACTCGAATACAAGCCGAACGCGATCGCCCAAAATCTACGCCGGAGCAGCAGCAAGACAATCGGCATCGTCGTGCCGAACCTTTCCAACCCGTTCTTCGCCGAACTCGTGCAGGCGACGGAAGAGGCCGCGCGCGTCCGCAACAATCATGTTTATCTGATGAATTCCCTCGACGACCCCAGCCTGGAGAGGGAGTGCATCGCGTCCCTCGAAGCCCGCAATGTCGATGGCATCCTCCTCATTCCCGCGAGCTCGCGAAAGATTGCGCCTTCGAAGCGGGGAACGCCCATCATTCTCGTCGACCGGCTGCCAAAGGGGCATCCGGGAATTTCCGCTGATCATTCTTCCGGTGCCCGTCTCGCCGTCACCCATCTTCAGTCCCTCGGCCACCAGCGCATCGCAATCATCGCCGGCCCGAAAAGCACTGTGCCGGCCCAAGCGCGGCTCGACGGTTTCCTGTCCATCATGGCGCCCGTCTACGAAGCGCTCGGTCTTGATATCGGCAACTATCTCTTTTCCGGCCCGTTCAACATGGAAACAGGTCGGCTCGGCCTTCTGCGCTTCATGAACATGCCGTTCGCCAGCCGGCCGACGGCTATTTTCGCCTGCGCCGACCAACAGGCCATCGGAGCGTTGCGCGCCGCCTGGGATAGCGGGCTTGCAGTACCGCAGGATCTTTCGATCGTCGGCTATGACGGTATCCTCGTTTCCGAAATGGTCATTCCCCGTTTGACCACAGTGGTCCAGCCTGTCGTCGCCATCGCTGAGGCTGCGGTGGACGCCATTCTCGATGCGGAGCCGAGACATGGCCAAAGCCTTTTTGAATGTCGACTCCGCGAGGGCGAATCCGCGAGACCACCGAGGTCATCAACCGATCCGTGAATATGTGCCGTCGAAGGAACACGATAGCGAAGAAGTCGGCAGTACTTTTCTTTCTCGATTGTATTTGCTGCTTGATGTCCTCCGGGCTCTCTTAGAGCGGAATATCGGAGTGTACGGGTATTCCGAATATTCGTACGCTCACGGCACAGTAAGTGCACCGCCATCATCTCGACCGTGTATTTGGTCGAAGCGGACACCTCATGGTTGCTAGGAAATTTATTCAACAACCAATGTGAGGCTGGTATCCATCTGGAAAGCTTGCTGCAGGCGCAGAACATGCTGGAAGACACCGTCGTGAAATCCACGACGCAGTGCGTGAGCCGCTCCGAGCTGCCCCGTAGCTTCCTGGAAAGTTGCTGGCCGGCTTATGCCGCCGAATGGGCGGCGTTCATAGCTGCACATCCCTGCCAGTGACACTGGACGATAGCGTGGCCGCGCTTGTCATAGCTGAGGCAGCAACGCCCTCCGTAAGACTGGCGTGCCGGTAGCGTTTGCGAATGTGGTGGGTTGATGTTTCGAGAGGGCAATTGGCCAAGGTCAACGTATAGCAGAGAAGCGGCCGAGGCTCCTCGCTACGCTACGGAGGAAAATGGAAATGCCATCGAAAGGATCAAAGCATCTCATTTCCGTCATGAGAGCGAGCAATCGACTTGGATAAAGTAG
>CBFGOD010000308.1:0-5752 GCA_965650295.1 uncultured Shinella sp.
TGATCTTGGCGACGACCTCAGGCGTGATCGGCTCGACATATGTGGCGTCGGCAAGACCCGGATCGGTCATGATCGTCGCCGGGTTGGAGTTGACGAGGATGACGCGGTAGCCTTCCTCCTTCAGCGCCTTGCAGGCCTGGGTGCCGGAATAGTCGAATTCGCAGGCCTGACCGATGACGATCGGCCCCGCGCCGATGATGAGGATCGATTTCAAATCTTGGCGCTTGGGCATCTCTCTATCCAATCTTCCGCGTGCGCGAAAAACCGGCATGGCGATGGGTTCACCGGGCCGGGCGCGCAAAAATGGTCTTTCAAGGCTAGAAGCGGCTTATAGGCAAATGACAGGGGGAGCGGAACCCCGAAAATCACGCAATCGACAGGAAAAGTGCAGGGGCTGTTCCCCTGCCGCATGCCGGCGATATAACAGGCGGCCCTTTGGCCCGCTTCGCAAGGGTTTGTCTAACCATGTCGGGACCAAGACGCATATCGATTCGGGGAGGGGAAACATGCTGGCGCAGGAAACCGATGTGCTGATCGTCGGGGCGGGGCCGACGGGCCTTGCGCTCGCCGTTACCCTCCAACAGGCCGGCATCCGCCCCGTCATCGTCGACCAGCTTGCAGCGGGTCAGAACACCTCGCGTGCCGCTGTCATCCATGCCCATACATTGGAGGTGCTGGAGCGCATCGGCGTCACCGACGAGCTGGAGCGTCGTGGCCTGCCGCTCACCCGTTTCGCTCTGCGTGATCACGACAAGGCGGTGCTTGAGCTCGATTTCTCCATGCTGCCTTCGCGCTATGCGGAAGTTCTGATGATTCCGCAGGATGAAACCGAGGCTGTGCTTGCCGGCCGACTGGAGGCGCTTGGCGGCGCTGTGGTTCGCGGTGTGACGGCGACGAAAGTCGAGACGGATGCGGGTGGCGCGACCGTTCACCTCGCCACGGCGGAAGGCGAGCAGGTGATCCGCGCCCGCTACCTCATTGGCGGTGACGGCATGCACAGCGTTGTGCGCGAGGCGGCCGGCATCGCCTTCAATGGCGAGGCCTATGCCGGCTCCTTCGTGCTGGCCGATGTTCACATGGACTGGGGTTTCGGCGACGAGGTGACCTTGCTCTTCTCGGCGGAGGGCATGGGCGTCGTCGCGCCGCTGCCCGGCGGCCACTTTCGCATCGTCGCGCCGGTCGAGGATGCGCCGCCCGCGCCGGATGCCGCCTTCGTGCAGGCGCTGCTCGATGCACGCGGGCCGCGCACGGTGCCGGGCCGCATAAAAGATGTGATCTGGAGTTCACGCTTTCGCGTGCACCATCGCGTCGCCTCGCGTTATCGCTCCGGTCCGGTTTTCGTCATGGGCGATGCCGCGCATGTGCACAGCCCGGCGGGCGGGCAGGGCATGAACACCGGGATCGTCGATGCCGTGGTGCTCGGGCAATTGCTCGCGGATGTCTTGAACGGCAAGGCGCCGGAGGCGACGCTCGACCTCTATGAGGAGAAGCGTCGCCCGGCCGCGGTGGAGGTGCTGGCGCTCGCCGATCGCCTGACACGGATGGCGATGGTGCGCAGTGTCTTCGCACGCACGCTGCGCAATCTTGCCCTGCGCATCCTCGGCGCGTCCCCGGTCTTCCGGCGCAAGCTCGCACTCAACGTCTCCGGTCTCGCCCGCAAGGGGTTGGGCATGGTTCCGCCGCGCTAGATCACTCCGTTGCGAGAATGCCTGGCAGTTCCGCGAGAATGCTGTCGCGTGCCCTCAGGCTCGTGCGCGGCTCCTGCTTTTTCTCGTCCTGGACCAGACGGGCAAAAACCACGGTCTGCTCGCCGCGGCTGGCCCAGCCGACATACCAGCCCCACGGCGTGTTGTAGTTGAAGGTGCCGTCGGCCTGGCGGGGATAGGCCATGCCTGTCTTGCCCTGCGCGTGCCAGCCGTCGCCGATCTCCCGGCCCTCGACGATCTTCATCGCCGCATCCATCGCGTCGGAAGAGACGGGCAGGTCGTGGTTCACCAGCTTCCTGAGGAAGGCGATCTGCTCGCGGGGCGAGATTTTCAGGGAGGAGGCGATCCACGAGCGTTCCAGCGCATTGTTCTTGCCGGGATCGCCGGTCACGTCGCCATTGCCGTAGTCAAAGGCCTCGGCATAGTCGCGCAGCTTCTCGTAGCCGAGAAATTCGGTGATGCGTTGCGAGTACCAGACGACGGAAAGCTCCATCCAGCGCTTCGGCGACGTCGGTTGGCGCCAGGCCTCACCGCCCCAGTCCGGATAACCCTTCAGGAAGGGCAGGACCGGCTCCTCGGCACTCTCCAGAAAACCGGAATCGTAACCCATCACGGCCAGCGGCACTTTGAAGGTGGAGGCGGGGGTAACGCGGCTCTTGCAATCGCCCTTTTCCATGATGACCTCATTGCTGCCGGCATCGGCAACGATGGTACAAATAATGCGGGCTTCGGCCGGTGCTGCGAAGCTTGCAGCCAGCAGGGCGCCGGCGGCGAAAAGACGTATGTCCATCCCGTTTCCTCTGATTTCGAGTGGTTTGTGCCATCTTGATAGCAACCGCTTGATGGGCTGACAAAAGATCAATACTGGTCTTAGCCATGAGGAAATCTAGGGCATTGCCATGGTCCGGCCATATCTTCCGCTGAACGCCTTTCGCGCCTTCGAGGCCTCCGCAAGGCATCTGAGCTTCACCCGCGCGGCCATCGAGCTGAACGTCACGCAGGCCGCCGTCAGCCATCAGGTGAAGAGCCTCGAGGACCAGCTCGGCGTCGTGCTGTTCAAGCGCCTGCCGCGTGGGCTGATGATCACCGCGGAGGGCGAGAGCCTGCTGCCGGTGCTGCGCGACAGTTTTGACCGTATGGCCGATGTGGTGGAGCGCTTTCGCGGCGGCCATGTGCGGGAAATCCTGACGGTTGGCGCTGTCGGCACCTTTGCGGTCGGCTGGCTCCTGCCGCGGCTGGCAAATTTTCGCGAGCGCCACCCTTTCGTCGAGGTGAGGCTTTCCACCAACAACAACCGTGTCGATCTCGCCGCTGAAGGGCTGGATTTCGCCGTGCGCTTCGGGGCCGGCGCGTGGCACGGCACGGATGCCGTCAGGCTCTTCGAGGCGCCACTTTCGGTGCTGGCGATCCCAACGATCGCGCGCGATCTGAAGGCGCCGGAAGACCTGCTGGGCCTGACGCTGCTGCGTTCCTACCGTCGCGATGAGTGGACCCGCTGGTTCGAGGCTGCCGGCCTGCCGCGCACGCCGCCACCGCAGAATGCCATTGTCTTCGATACGTCGCTCGCCATGATGGAGGCGGTGTTGCAGGGGCTTGGCGTGGGGCTGGCACCGCCGCTGATGTTTTCGCGGCTGCTCTCCTCCGGTGCCGTGGTGCAGCCCTTCAAGACGAGTGTCGCACTCGGCAGCTACTGGCTGACGTGCCTGCAATCGCGCAGCGTGACGCCGGCCATGTCGGCTTTTTCGGCCTGGCTTCGGGAAACGGTGGCGGAGGAGGGGCTGGCCTGAGCCCTATCTCAGACCGGGCATGACAAGCACTTTCACCTCGCCGGGGCGCGGCGGGTTTGCCACGGCATCCGGCAGGTCGCTTATGCCGATGCGGCGCGAGATCAGCCTGTCGACCTTGATCGTGCCCGAGGCGATCAGCGCCGCAGCGCGGCCATGGACATGCGGGTTGAGGAAGGAGGTGAGGATTTTCACCTCGCGGAACAGTAGGTCGAAGGGTTCGATCTCGATCTTCTCGCCCTGCGGCATCACGCCGAGAAGGACGACGGTGCCGCCCTTGCGGGCGAGTTTCGGCGCCTGCATCATGGTTTCGGCCACACCCGCGCATTCGATGACGACGTCCGCACCACCGGGAACGAGGCCGGATTTGCCGGCAATGCCTTCGGTCCCATCGCCTGTACCGGGATCGAAGGAGTGGGTGGCGCCGATCTCCTCGGCCAGCTGCCGGCGTACGGCCTGACGTGTGACGAGCACGACGGCGGACGCACCGGCAAGGCGGGCGAGCTGGACCGTGAGCATGCCGATCACCCCGCCGCCGAGCACCACCACGGAACTGCCGGGCTGGATGCCGGCCATGTCCACGCCGTGCAGGCAGCAGGCCAGCGGTTCGCAGAAGGCGCCGTGTTCGGGCGGCAGCGACAGCGGCAGTTCATGGGCCTGCCGCTGCGGCACCAGCACATAGTCGGCAAAGCCGCCGTCGCGGTGGATGCCGATCGCCTGGAGATTTTCGCAGAGATTGACGCGGCCGCGCCGGCATTGCGCGCAGCGGCCGCAGGCGATGTTCGGATCGCCGGTGATGCGCATGCCGGGGCGGAAATCGCGAACGGTATCGCCGATGGCCTCGACGATGCCGGAGAATTCATGGCCGAGCGTCACCGGCGGCCGGCACGGGAATTCGCCGTGGAAGAGATGGCGGTCGGTGCCGCAGATACCGGCGGCCTCGACCCGCACGAGGAGATCGTCCGGGCCTGGCACGGGTTTTTCCACCTCGCGCACCACGAAACCGCCGATCGCCTCCAGCCGTGCCGCTTTCATACCATCCTCCCGCTTTCCGCGGGAGAATAGGAGCGGCAACGGCGATGGCGGTCAAGACCGCCATGCGTTCAGGTGAGGTTGCGGCGGCGTTCCAGCTCGGCCTCGGTCGGCGTTTCGAACTCGAAGGAGCCGGTGGTGACCTCGCCCGCGCGGGCATATTTGCTGATGACGATGCCGTTTTCGCTGGTGCTCGAGGCCACCAGCGTCAGCGCCCGCGGGAAGGAGGCATCGCCGAACAGACGCTTGCCCTTGCCCAGGATGACCGGGAAGGTGAACACGTTGATCTCGTCGACGAGATCGTGTTCGAACAGCGTCTTGAGGAAGTCCGTCGAGCCCTGCGTCAGGAGATCCGGCCCGTCCTCGCTCTTGAGCGCCTTCACCGCGGCGACCGTATCGGCATCCAGCACATGGCTGTTCTGCCAGGTGGTCTTGAAGCCCGGATTGCGGGTCGCGACATATTTGTTGATGCGGTCGAAGAGCGGGCCGATCGGGTCGTTCTTGTCGGCATAGGGCCAGTGGGCGGCGAAGATGTCATAGGTCTTGCGGCCGAGCAGCAGGTCGAAGGGATTTGCAAACATCTCGCCGATCGCGGCACCCATCTTCTCGTCGAAGAGCGGCGCGACCCAGCCGCCGAATTTGAAGCCGCCGATCGGATCTTCCTCGGGGCCGCCCGGTGCCTGCATGACGCCGTCAAGGCTGATAAAGGCGCCGACAATGATCTTTCTCATAGGGGTTCTCCTGGCCGTTTGTTGATAGATACCTAGAGACGAACGGCGAAAGGTCGATCCGACATCGCCCTCGAAAAAATCCTCAGCCCCAGCGGCTGCGCACCGCTTCGGTCCGGCTGCGGCTCACCGGGATTTCACGACCGTCCTTCAGCAGGATCGCCAGCCGACCCTCGGTGCGCAGCAGCCGGTCGACATGGATATCGGCGACGAAATGCGAGCGGTGCACCTGCAGGCCGGCGGTCGCGCCCAGTTCTTCCAGCGCATCGGAGAAACGCAGCAGCACCAGTTCCCGCCCGCGGCTCGTCGTCACCTCGGTATAGTGATCGGCGACCGTCATGTGCAGGATGGGGCCGCGGTTCTCCGGCTTCAGCCGGCGCAGCAACAGCACCTCGGCGCGCTCTTCCGCCACCTCGGGGAGAGGCAGGGGAGATGGCGAAAGTGCCTCCGCCTGCTTGCTGCTCATCGTCATGAAGGTGAGGCCGCAGAAGAGGGCGGAGAG
>CBFGOD010000309.1:0-5738 GCA_965650295.1 uncultured Shinella sp.
CGGTCTGCCCGTCGTGCTGAAGCGCCTCGGCGAAGCGGGTCTGCTGCACAAGGATGCGATCACCGTGTCGGGCGAGACCGTCTGGAACGAGGTCAAGGACGTCGTCAACTGGAACGAGGACGTCATCCTGCCCGCCGAAAAGGCGCTGACGCAGTCGGGCGGCATCGTCGTCGTGCGCGGCAACCTCGCGCCGAAGGGCGCCGTTCTGAAGCCGTCCGCCGCCTCGCCGCATCTGCTCACGCATCGCGGCCGTGCCGTGGTGTTCGAGGATATCGACGACTACAAGGCCAAGATCAACGACGACGCTCTCGACATCGACGAGACCTGCGTCATGGTCATGAAGAACTGTGGTCCCAAGGGCTATCCGGGCATGGCCGAAGTCGGCAACATGGGCCTGCCGCCGAAAGTGCTGAAGAAGGGCATCACCGATATGGTGCGCATCTCGGATGCCCGCATGTCCGGCACCGCCTATGGCACCGTCGTGCTGCACACCTCGCCGGAGGCCGCCGTCGGCGGTCCGCTGGCCGTGGTCAAGAATGGCGACATGATCGAGCTCGACGTGCCGAACCGCCGTCTGCATCTCGACATTTCCGATGAAGAGCTGGCGCGCCGTCTCGCCGAATGGAAGCCGAACCACGAACTGCCGACGTCGGGCTACGCCTGGCTGCACCAGCAGCACGTCCAGGGTGCCGACACCGGCGCCGACCTCGACTTCCTCAAGGGCTGCCGCGGCAGCGCGGTGGGCAAGGACAGCCACTGAGTTTTGCGGGCGCGGCCGTAAAGGCCGCGCCCGTTTCGTATCGTTTTGATACGGATTGCAGCGTTTTGCCCGTCGAATGCAACCTTTCCTTTTCCGTGGCCTTTCCCATCCGCAATGCGCGAGGAACCGGTGCCGGGTTCGTTCCCTTCCCTCTGCGATACCGGTCCACTTCCGGATCGGTCGCTGAAATGGGAGGTTTCCATGTTCGGAACATCAAACGGAGTGTCGATCCCCAAGCTTTCCGCAGCCCTGCTTGCGGCCGTTGTTATGGCCGTGCCGGTTCATGCGGCTGACCGCGGCAAGAAGGGAGGCGGTCTTGGCGTCGGCGTCGGTGTCAGCATCGGTGGCGTCAGGGCCGGCGTGGGGGCCAATGTCGGTGGTTCGCGCGGTCTCGCCAATGCCGGTGCCGGCGCAAGCGTCGGCGGCAAGAATGGCGTGAATGCGGGCGTCGGCGCCAATGTCGGCGGCTCGCGCGGTCTTGCCAGCGCTGGTGTCGGTGCATCGGTAGGTGGCCGCAACGGCGTGAATGCCGGCGTCGGTGCCAATGTCGGTAGCTCCCGCGGCCTGCTGGATGCGAACGCGCAGGCGACAGTCGGTGGCTCGGGCGGCCTCGGCGTGGGCATCGGCGCCAATGTCGGCGGCCGTGGGTTGCTCGATGCGGATGTCGACGTCAGCCTTGGGGGCGACGACGAGGGCGTGACACCCACCACCCCCGTCGACCGGGACAAACCCGGTGATGGCCGTCCCACCCCAGGCAAGGATCGGGATCGCGCGATCGTTGACGACTTTGCCCAGCTGTCACCAAGCGACAAGCAGCAGATGATCAAGCGCTGCCGTGGCGTCAGCAGCGACGGCTATGATGCGGCGCTGGTAAAACTCTGCCGCTTGCTGCAAACGGCATCGCGCTAAGATCGAAGACGACGGTGGCCGCTTGCGGCCGCCGTCAGCTCTGGCTCTGCGACTGGCTCTGGCCGGTCGCTTCCACCTTGATGGCGACGCTCATCGTCTCGGCCGAGTGCCCCAGCACCATGCCGGAAACGGGAGCTGCATCCGTATAGTCCAGCCCGGTGGAGAGGCGCACATAACGCGCATCGGGGCAGATCTTGTTGGCGGCATCGAAGCCGACCCAGCCTAGACCCTGCAGGTGCACCTCCGCCCAGGCATGGCTTGCCGTCTGCTCCGCCTCTTCCATCAGCAGGTAGCCGGAGACATAGCGGGCGGGAATGCCGAGATGGCGTGCGGCGGCGAGGAAGATATGGGCGTGGTCCTGGCAGCCACCCTGCTTCTTCTCCAGCGCCTGCTCGGCTGTGGTATCGGCGGCCGTCTCGCCCGGCTTGTAGTCTACCCCCGTATGGATGGCCGCCATGATGGCGTGCATGCGGGCCAGTTCGTTGTCGCCCGTCGCGGCCCGGGCGAGCTCGCGGATGAGCTTTCCCGGCTTGGTCAGCGGCGTCTCGCGCAGATAGAGCCAGAGCGGCACGAAACCCTGATGCGGGCCAAAGACGCCGGCGCGGTCCTCCGTGTCCACTTCGCCTTCGGCCACGATGCGGATCGTCACCTGCTCGGCATTGGTGCTGACAAGGTCGACATGGTTGCCGAAATGGTCGGTGTATCCCGCCTCGACGCGGGCGCCGTGCACCGTGGTTTTCCAGTCGCGCACGATCTGGCCCGGCTGCGTCTTCGGCGTTAGCCGCAAGCGCTGCAGGGAATACTGCACCGGGTCGTCATAGGTATATTCGGTCGTGTGGCTGATCTTCAGTCGCATCGCTTATCCCCCGCTCAACGATAGAAGCGGTAGCCGTCGGAGATTTCTTCCCCGAGGCGGTTGTTGTGCACAATGAATTCCTCGATGAACTCGTGGAGCCCCTGTTCCATGATGTCGTCGATGCTGCGGCTTCTCAGCAGCATCAGCGTCGCCGACGCCGTCTCATGCGCCGCATGGTTCTCGCCATAGAGCTTGGCGAGATAACCGAGATTGCTGACGAGCTTGTCATAGCTATAGGCGAGCGAGCGCGGCATGCGGTCGTTGAGGATCAGGAAGTCGGAGATGTTGGTCGAGGAATAATCGCCGTCATAGACCCAGCTGTAGGAGCGATGCGCCGAGACCGAGCGCAGGATCGATTCCCACTGCATGTTGTCGAGCGACGAGCCGACCTTGGCGATGGCCGGCAGCAGCACGTAGTACTTCACATCGAGAATGCGCGCGGTGTTGTCCGCCCGCTCGATGAAGGTGCCGATGCGCGAGAAGTTGTAGATGTCGTCGCGCAGCATAGTGCCGTGGAAGGCGCCGCGGATGAGGCCCGTGCTGCGTTTGATCGTATCGATGATCTCGGGCATGTCGGCCGGCTTGGCGCGTTTGGAGAGCGCCAGCTTCAGCTCGATCCAGCATTCGTTCGTGGCTTCCCAGGTCTCGCGCGTCAGTGCGGTGCGCACCATGCGCGCATTGTTGCGGGCCGCCTCGATGCAGGACATCACGCTCGACGGGTTCGAATAGTCGCGCAGCAGGTAGTCGATGGCGTCGGCGCTCGTCAACTTGCCGTGGACGGTGTCGAAATCCTCGCGCACGCCGGCACTTTGCAAGACGCCGTCCCAGTCTTCGTCGGAGGAGCCGGAGCGCGTCAGCGCCATGCGCAGGCCCGCATCGATGAGACGGGCGATGTTTTCGGCCCGCTCGATATAGCGGAACATCCAGTAGAGGCCGTTTGCAGTTCTTCCCAACATCGGCTCAGTCCTCCAGTACCCAGGTGTCCTTCGTGCCGCCGCCCTGGCTGGAGTTGACCACCAGCGAGCCTTCTTTCAGCGCCACGCGGGTCAGCCCGCCGGGAATGATCTGCACCTTGTCGGAAACCAGCACATAGGGACGAAGATCGACGTGTCGGGGGGCGATGCCCTTGTTGACGAGGATCGGGACCGTCGAGAGCGAGAGCGTCGGCTGCGCGATGTAGTTGGACGGCCGGGCCTTCAGCTTTTCGGCGAAGGCCGCGCATTCCTTCTTGGAGGCGGTCGGGCCGACGAGCATGCCATAGCCGCCCGAGCCGTGCACTTCCTTCACCACCAGTTCGTGGAGATGTTCGAGTACGTATTTGAGGCTGTCCTCCTCCGAGCAGCGCCAGGTCGGCACGTTTTCGAGGATCGCCTTGCGGCCCGTATAGAACTCGACGATCTCCGGCATGTAGGAATAGATCGCCTTGTCGTCGGAAATGCCGGTGCCGGGAGCATTGGCAATCGTGATGTTGCCGGCCTTGTAGACATCCATGATGCCGGGAATGCCGAGCGCCGAATCCGGCCGGAAGGTGAGCGGATCGAGGAAGTCGTCGTCGACGCGGCGGTAGAGCACGTCGATGGCCTCGTAGCCGCGGGTCGTGCGCATTTTCACCTTGCCGTCGACGACGCGCAGATCCGAACCCTCGACCAGTTCCACGCCCATCATGTCGGCAAGGAAGGAATGTTCGTAATAGGCGGAGTTGAAGATGCCGGGGGTGAGCACGGCGACGCGCGGCTTGCCCGAACAGCCGGGCGGGGCAAGCGACGCCAGGCTCTGGCGCAGGGTTTTCGGATAATCCTCGACCGGACGCACCTTGTTCAGGTGGAACAGTTCCGGGAACATCTGCATCATGGTTTCCCGGTTTTCCAGCATATAGCTGACGCCGGAGGGGGTACGGGCATTGTCTTCCAGCACGTAGAACTGGTCTTCGCCCGTGCGCACGATGTCGGTGCCGACAATGTGGGTATAGACGCCGCCGGGCGGCTTGAAGCCGATCATCTGCGGCAGGAAGGCGACGTTGCGCTCGATCAGCTCGCGCGGAATGCGGCCCGCCTTGATGATTTCCTGCTTGTGGTAGATGTCGTCGAGAAAGGCGTTGAGCGCGATGACCCGCTGTTCGATGCCCTGGGCGAGCTTGCGCCACTCTCGACCGGAAATGATGCGGGGGATGATGTCGAAGGGGATGAGCTTTTCGGAGCTGTCTGCGTGTCCATAGACCGCGAAGGTAATGCCGGTTTTTCGAAAGAGATTTTCGGCTTCTCTTGATTTGGCGATCAGGCGAGCCCGATCCTGTCCTTCATACCATTCGTGGTAATTTTCATACGGCTGCCGCGGGTTTGAGTCCGCGTTGATCATTTCGTCAAATGCCAAAGGCGTGTTCCCCATTTTTCGCCATTTGAGTACAACATAAGAGGCAATGCAAGAACCATGCTCAATGAGAGGCAAAGAATTCTCACACCGCTTTGAACGGGTTTAAACCGGCTGCCGCGACGGTTTTTTTGTGATGCCTGCGCAACTGATGATGGCGCCTCTGCCGAAATGATGGGCAAATGCCGAAAGCATGGTCGTACCGCCTTTCGCTGAACCTAAGCATCAAGGAAATTCCTTTGACCATCACGGGGGCTGCGCCTATCGCTCGCGCACACTTGTCCTGATGCCGGAAGTCCCATGTCCCTCGATCGCCTGGCCCCGGCCATCTTCGTTCTGCTCTGGTCCACCGGCTGGGTCGTGGCCAAATATGCCACCTTCGTTTCCGAACCGCTGACATTCCTGAGCATCCGCTACCTGACGGCCGCGATCCTGTTCGCTGGCTTCTGTCTTGTCTCGGGTGCCGTCTGGCCACGCGACCGGCGTACCATCGTGCATGCCGTCATCTCCGGCGCCTTCCTGCATGGCATCTATCTCGGCGCCGTCTGGTGGGCGATCGGCCAGGGCGTGCCGGCGGCACTCTCCTCGATCATCGCCGCGCTTCAGCCGCTGATGACGGCACTGGCCGCGCCCTTCTTCATCGGCGAACGGCTGAGCGGCACGCAGAAGATGGGCCTCGGCCTCGGCTTCCTCGGCGTGCTGCTTGCCGTGCTGCCGAAATTCTTCGGCCATGGCGCGGCGGAAATTCCGGCCTTCGCCATCATCGTCAACATGCTGGGCATGGCCGCCGTCACCTATGGCACGATCTACCAGAAGCAGCATCTGCAAAGCGGCGATATCCGCGCC
>CBFGOD010000310.1:0-5733 GCA_965650295.1 uncultured Shinella sp.
ATCCCATCGCGAAGGACATCCCATGAGAGCCTTCGCCACCCTGCTCGACCGCCTCGTCCTCACCCCCTCGCGCAATGGCAAGCTGAAACTGCTCGCCGACTATTTTCGCGATACGCCCGATCCCGACCGCGGCTACGGCCTCGCCGCCATCGCCGGCACGCTGGATCTGAAGAGCGTCAAGCCGGCGCTGCTGCGCGAGCTGGTGCTGGAGCGCATGGACGAGGTGCTGTTCCGCTATTCCTACGACTATGTCGGCGATCTCGCCGAAACCATCGCGCTCGTCTGGGATCAGGAGCGCAAGGAGCGTGTGCCGGATGAGGCCCAGCCGCGGCTCAGTGCCGTCGTCACACGCATGAATGCACTCGGCCGCACGGAGGTGCGCGGCGCGGTGCGCGATCTGCTCGACCGGCTCGATCCCTCCGCCCGCTTCGCCTTCCTGAAGCTTGCGACCGGCGGCCTGCGCATCGGCGTCTCGGCGCGGCTTGCCAAGCAGGCGCTCGCCGAATTCTCCGGCATGGACGTGACGGAGATCGAGACCCTGTGGCACGGCCTGCAGCCGCCCTATGAATCGCTCTTCGCCTGGCTGGAGGGCACCGCCGACCGGCCGGTTCTGGCCACCCCGGCCATCTTCCATTCCGTCATGCTCGCCAATCCGGTGGGCGAGGGCGATCTCGACACTCTCGACCCTGCCGATTTCGCCGCCGAATGGAAATGGGACGGCATCCGCGTGCAGATGTCGTCCTCGGGCGAAACGCGGCGGCTCTATTCCCGCTCCGGGGACGATATCTCCGCCGCTTTTCCGGATGTGCTCGACGCCATGAATTTCGAGGGCGTGGTGGATGGCGAGCTTCTGGTCGGCGGCACGGCGCGCACCAACAGCCCGACCCGCACGTTCTCCGATCTCCAGCAACGGCTGAACCGCAAGACGGTGAACGCGAAAATGCTGGAGGACTTCCCGGCCTTCGTGCGCGCCTATGATATCCTGTTCGAAGGGGAGGCGGATGTGCGGCCTGCCGCCTTCATCGAGCGCCGCGAGCGCCTCGCCGACCTCATCGAAAAGGCGCCGCACGATCGCTTCGACCTCTCGCCGCTCGTGCCCTTCGAAAGCTGGGAAGAACTCGAAACGATCCGCCGCGAGCCGCCCGATCCGGTCATCGAGGGCGTGATGATCAAGCGGCTGGACAGCGCCTATCAGGCCGGCCGCATGAAGGGGCCGTGGTTCAAGTGGAAGCGCGATCCGTTCAACGTCGATGCCGTGATGATGTATGCCCAGCGCGGCCACGGCAAACGCTCGAGCTACTATTCCGATTTCACCTTCGGTGTGTGGACCGAGGGACCGGATGGCGATGTGCTGGTGCCCGTCGGAAAAGCCTATTTCGGCTTCACCGATGCCGAACTCGAAGTGCTCGACCGCTTCGTGCGCAACAACACGACGGACCGTTTCGGCCCCGTCCGCGCGGTGCGCGCCGAACCCGCCTTCGGCTTCGTGCTGGAGGTCGCCTTCGAGGGCATCAACCGCTCCACCCGCCACAAATCCGGCGTCGCCATGCGCTTCCCCCGCATCGCGCGCCTCCGGCAGGATAAGCTGCCCGCCGATGCGGACCGGCTGGAAACGCTGATGGCGATGGTGGAGGCGAAGGAGGCGTGACGCCGTTATTGCTCAAAAGTCGCCTATAGGCTACTATGGGCCATGATCATCAAGGAAGCCCCCGCATTCACGAAATGGCTTGGCGCTCTTGGAGATGCAAACGCCCATGCCCGGATCGTCCGCCGGGTGGAGCGTTTGCGGCAAGGCAATCCCGGCCAGGTCAATGACGTCGGGCGGGGTGTTTCCGAGATGAAGATCGACTACGGGCCGGGCTACCGTGTCTATTTTGTTCAGCGCGGCCCGGTCTTGATCCTGTTGCTTTGCGGTGGCGATAAATCGACCCAACGTCGCGATATCAAGCGGGCAATCGAGATCGCCGCACATTGGAGTGAATGACCATGGTCAAAAAGAAAATCGCCGATCTTCCGACCTTCGATGCGGCCGCGCATCTTGATACGCCGGAGCGGCAAGCGGCCTACATCGCGGCTGTTCTTGAAGACGGCGACATCGCGGAAATCCGCGATGCGATCGGAACCGTGGCGCGGGCGCGTGGCATGGCTGAAATCGCCGCAGCCGCAAACCTGAACCCGAAAAGCATCTATCGCGCGCTCGGTAGCGACGGAAATCCGGAATTCGCGACGGTCTTCAAGGTTCTCTCGGCGATGGGGTACACCTTGACGATCAAGCAGCAGGATGCCGCATAGGCATATCACAGCCCCAGCGGTGAAAGATCCGGGCCGAGCGGCACGATGCGGTTCGGGTTGAGCGACTTGATCGAATAATAGCCTTGCTTGATGTGGCCGATATTGACCGTTTCGCGCACGCCCGGAAGGTCCAGCACCCGCTTCGTATAGGCTGACAGCGCCGTATAGTCGGCAAGGCGCTGGCGGTTGCATTTGAAGAGGCCGAAATAGGCGGCGTCGAAGCGGATGAGGGTGACGAAGAGGCGGATGTCGGCTTCGGTGAAGCTGTTGCCCGTCAGGAAGGGGCGGCCGTCGGAAAGGCGGGTTTCCAGCTCGTCCAGCATGGCGAAGACGCCCTGATAGGCCTCCTCATAGGCGACCTGCGTGGTGGCGAAGCCGGTGCGGTAGACGCCGTTGTTGAGCGCGGGGTAGATGCGCTCGTTGAGGGCATCGATTTCGTTGCGAAGCGCTTCCGGGTAAAGATCGACGCTTTCATCGGCCAGCGCGCCGAAACCGCTGTTCAGCATGCGCACGATATCGGCGGATTCGTTGTTGACGATGGTCTTCCTTTCCTTGTCCCACAGCACGGGAACCGTCGCGCGGCCGGTGAAGGTCGGCGCTGCCCGTGTATAGAGCTCGTGCATATAGGTCGCGCCGTTCAGCTCGTCGCGGTTGGAGCCCGGGAAGGTGCCGAACTGCCAGCCCTGGTCCGACAGTGCGGGTTCGACGACGGAAATGGAGATCGCGTCGTCCAGCTTCTTCAGTTTACGGGTGATCAGCGTGCGTGACGCCCAGGGGCAGATCAGCGCGACGTAGAGGTGGTAGCGGCCCTTGGCGGCGGCAAAGCCGCCTTCGCCGGTCGGGCCGGCGCTTCCGTCAGGCGTTACCCAGTTGCGGAAGCTTGAAACCTGCCGCACGAAGCCGCCCTTGGCGTCCGTCGCCTGCACCGGCTGCCAGTCTTCCGTCCACTTGCCGTTGACGAGCATCGCATCACCTCACGTCGTTGATTGTGCCCCTGACGTAACGCCCGCGCGCGAAAACGGCAATTCGCGCGGCGATTGACACAGCGTTCACAGTTGGCCCAATCAGATGGCGTTTCGCGTCTTCGATTAAGACCCTCTCTGCCCTGCCGGGCATCTCCCCCACAAGGGGGGAGAAAAGCCAGCCGCAGGCTCCTTTCGAAAAATTTTCCGCTGAAGGTGCCGCACTCAAGTCCCTCCCCCTTGTGGGGAGGGATTTAGGGAGGGGTCTTCGACCGAGGCGCACCTTCTCACCGTGCAGGAGAACGGCCAAGTCGTGCCATGCTAAAAAGGAGAGGATGGCGGTGAGACGGCTCAATCACCCCATCAACCGGTCGATAAGTGCCGAGGCCGCATCCGCGATCACCGTTCCCGGCGGGAAGATGGCATCGGCGCCGGCCTGTTCCAGGGCTGGAAAATCCTGCGGGGGAATGACGCCGCCGACGGCGATCAGCATGTCGCGCGCGCCGCGCTTGACGAGCGCTGCCTTCAGTTCCGGCACAAGCGTCAGATGGCCGGCGGCAAGCGAGGAGGCGCCGACGATATGCGCGCCCTCGCGGATAGCGAGTTCTGCCACTTCCTCCGGCGTCTGGAACATGGCGCCGACGATGACATTGAAGCCGAGGTCGGCAAAGGCTGTCGCGATGACCTTCTGGCCGCGATCGTGCCCGTCCTGCCCCATCTTGGCGACGAGGATGGCGGGTTTTTCGCGCCTCAGCTTTTCGAAGGCGGCGACCTTGTTGACGGCCGTGTTGAAGGCCTGGTCGTTGGCGCCCATCTCCTTGCGGTAGACGCCGGAAATCGTGCGGATTTCCGCGACATGGCGGCCGAAGGCCTTTTCCAGCGCCAGCGCGATCTCGCCGACCGTGGCGCGCGCGCGCGCGGCCCTTATGGCGAATTCCAGCAGGTTGCCGTCGCCGCTTTTCGCCACGTCGGTCAGCGCATCGAGCGCGCTTTCCGCCGCCGCCGTGTCGCGCGTGCCCTTCAATTGCTGAAGCTTGGCGAGCTGGCGGGCGCGCACCTCGGAATTGTCGACCTTGAGAACATCGACCTCGATATCGCGCTCCGGCCGGGAGAAATTGACGCCGACGACCGTCTGCTGGCCGCTATCGATGCGTGCCTGCGTGCGGGCGGCCGCTTCCTCGATCCTGAGCTTCGGGATGCCCTTTTCGATGGCCTTCGCCATGCCGCCGAGCGCCTCGACCTCTTCGATATGCGAGAGGGCGCGCGCGGCCAGATCATGCGTCAGCCGCTCGACATAGGCCGAGCCGCCCCAGGGATCGATGATGCGCGTCGTGCCGCTTTCCTTCTGCAACAGGATCTGCGTGTTGCGGGCGATGCGGGCGGAATGGTCGGTCGGCAGCGCCAGCGCCTCGTCGAAGGAGTTGGTGTGCAGCGATTGGGTATGGCCCTGGGTGGCCGCCATCGCCTCCACCATGGTGCGCATGACGTTGTTCATCGGGTCCTGCGCCGTCAGGGACCAGCCGGAGGTCTGGCAATGGGTGCGCAACGCCAGCGATCGCGCATCTTTGGGCGCAAAATTCTTCTTCATCAGCGCGGCCCAGATCAGGCGGGCGGCGCGCATCTTGGCCACTTCCATGAAGAAGTTCATGCCGATGGCCCAGAAGAAGGAGAGGCGCGGCGCGAAGGTATCGATGTCGAGCCCGGCCGCCACGCCGGCGCGGGCATAGTCGATGCCGTCGGCGATGGTGTAGGCGAGCTCCAGATCCGCCGTCGCCCCCGCCTCCTGCATGTGGTAGCCGGAAATCGAGATGGAGTTGAACTTCGGCATGCGCCGGCTGGTATAGCTGAAAATGTCGGAAATGATCCGCATCGAAGGCTGCGGCGGGTAGATGTAGGTGTTGCGGACCATGAACTCCTTGAGGATGTCGTTCTGGATGGTCCCGGACAGCTTGTCCTCGGAAACGCCCTGTTCCTCGGCGGCGACGATGAACAGCGCCATGATCGGCAGCACCGCGCCGTTCATGGTCATGGACACGCTCATCTCGTCGAGCGGGATGCCGTCGAAGAGCTGGCGCATGTCGAGAATGGAATCGATCGCCACGCCCGCCATGCCGACGTCGCCGGCCACCCTGGGATGGTCGCTGTCATAGCCGCGGTGGGTGGCGAGATCGAAGGCGACGGAGAGACCCTTCTGGCCGGCGGCGAGGTTGCGGCGATAGAAGGCGTTGGACTCTTCCGCCGTCGAGAAACCGGCATATTGCCGGATCGTCCAGGGCTGCTGGACATACATGGTCGGGTAGGGGCCGCGCAGATAGGGGGCGGCGCCCGGCCAGGTGTCGAGGTAGGAAAGGCCGGCCAAGTCCGCCGCGCCATAGGCGCCGCTGACGGCGATCCCCTCACAAACGGGTATTCTTAAACATGCTTCCTCCAAAATATAAAATAATCAGTTCGCTGAGCATAATGACAACGAAAATCACAA
>CBFGOD010000311.1:0-5732 GCA_965650295.1 uncultured Shinella sp.
CCGGGCGGGTCATCTATGTCGAGGCGGGTGATGAAAAGAGCCTGCTGCTCTGTTTCGAGGAGGGGCTGCGCCATGGCGGGCTCGGCGCCGTCGTGGCGGAGGTCGCGCGCCTGTCGATGACGGCGTCGCGTCGCCTGCAACTGGCGGCAGAGGCCGGCGGCACGCTTGGCCTTGCGCTTCGCCGTTTCCGGCACCTCAAGGAGGCGGCAGCCTTCGATCAGCCGACGGCCGCCGTGACGCGCTGGCGGGTGTCCGTCCGGCCATCCCTGGCCCTTCCGGTGCCGGGTATCGGCCGGGCGCAATGGCTGTTGGAACTGACCCGTTGCCGGGCGGGTGCCGCGGCGGAATTTGACGTGGAGGCTACCGATGGCGAGGGTCGTATCGCTATTTCTTCCCGGCTGGCCGATCGATCGCCTGCGGCGCTCCCTCGGAGCCGCGGCGCCGCCGGCTGACCAGCGACTCGTTCTCGTCGGTCGCGACGGCGCGCGCCGCGTTCTCACCGCGGTGAGCCGGGTGGCCGAGCAGGCGGGCCTTCGCGTCGGCATGCCGCTTGCCAAGGCCCATGCGCTGGTGCCCGACATTCTCACCTTGCCGGCCGATCCCGCTGCTGATGCCGCAGCCCTCAAGCGCCTCTCCCTCTGGGCCTTGCAGCACTATGCCCCCATCGTCGCACCCGATCCGCCGGATGGGCTCGTCATCGACACGACCGGCGCCGACCATCTGCATGGCGGCGAGGAGCGCATGCTGACCGGCCTCGTCAACCGGCTTGGCGCCTCCGGTATTTTCGCCCGTGCGGCGGTGGCCGATACGTGGGGCGCGGCGCATGCTGCCGCCCGTTTCCTGGCCGCACCCGTCTGCGTCATCCCGCCGGGCGAGACCGGCAGGACCGTGGCACCCTTGCCGATCCCCGGCCTGCGGATTGCGCCGGAAACGGTGACCGGCCTGCACGTGCTGGGCTTTGCCACGATCGGCGAGGTGCTCGCCGTGCCGCGAGCACCTCTCGTGCTGCGTTTCGGCGCAAACCTCGGCCGCCGGCTAGACCAGGTGCAGGGCACGATTTCGGAGCCCGTCGATCCCTTGCGCGATCCCGAAATCGTCAGCGTGCGCAAGGTTTTCGGCGAGCCGATCGGCGCGCCCGAGACCATTGCGCGCTACACGTCGGGTCTCGTCGGGGATCTCTGCCGGGCGCTGGAAAAACGCGGGCTTGGCGCCCGCCGGCTCGACCTGATCTTCCATCGCGTCGACAATTCGCTGCAAGCCATCCGCGTCGGCACGGCGCGGGCGGTCCGTGATGAAAAACGCCTCGTCCGGCTGCTCTGCGATCGTATCGAGACGATCGATCCGGGTTTCGGCGTCGAGATCATGGAATTGACCGCAACGCTTGCCGAACCGCTTGTTTTGCAGCAGGCCGTCTCCTCTTTGATCGAGGAAGAGCAGGCCGATATCGCCGGTCTGGTCGATGTCATCGCCAACCGCATCGGCGCCCGCCGGCTCTACCGTCTGGCGCCGGTCGAAAGCGACGTTCCGGAGCGCTCCATCCATCGCATTGCGCCGCTTGCGCCCGATGACGGCGCGACCTGGCCCGGCCGCTGGCCCCGCCCGGCGCGGCTTCTTGCCCGCCCAGAGCCGATTGAGGTCATGGCGCTGCTGCCCGACCATCCGCCCGCCTTCTTCACCTGGCGTGGTGTGCGCCGGCGCGTGCAGCGCGCCGATGGTCCCGAGCGCATCTTCGGCGAATGGTGGAAGCGCGATGCCGAGCTTTCCGCCGTGCGCGATTATTTCCAGGTGGAGGATGCCGAGGGCGAGCGTTTCTGGCTGTTCCGTTCGGGCGAGGAGCAGCAGATCATCACCGGCGCGGGGCGCTGGTTCCTGCACGGGATTTTCGCATGACGCCGCGCTACGCCGAACTCCAGGTCACCTCGCATTTCTCGTTCCTGCGCGGGGCGAGCAGCTGCGCGGAGCTGTTTGCCCAGGCAAGCGCGCTCGGCATCGAAGCCATGGCCGTCGTCGACCGCAACAGCCTGGCGGGCGTCGTGCAGGCCTATCGCGCGGCGAAGGAAAACGGCGTTCGCCTCGTCGTCGGCTGCCGGCTGGATCTTGTCGACGGCATGTCGCTCATCGTCTACCCGACGGACCGCGAAGCCTATGGCCGGCTCTGCCGCCTGCTCACCATCGGCAAGAAAAAAGCCGGCAAGGGAAAATGCCATCTCGACTGGTCGGATGTTGTCGAATGGAACGAGGGCCTGCTCGCCGTGCTGGTGCCCGATGAGGCTGATGACACCGCGGCTTTCCACCTGCGCCGCCTCTCGGAAGCATTTGCGGGCCGTTGCTACCTTGCGCTTACGCTCCGCCGCCGCCCGAACGACCAGCTGCGCCTTTTCGACCTCTCCAACCTCGCCACGCGGCATCGGGTGCCCACGGTCGTCACCAACGACGTGCTCTACCACGAGCCGGCTCGCCGCATGCTGCAGGACATCGTCACCTGCATCCGCCACAACGTCGTCATCGACAATGCCGGCTTCCTACGCGAACGCCATGCCGACCGCTACCTCAAGCCGCCGGCCGAGATGCATCGCCTTTTTGCACGGTATCCGGAGGCGTTGCGGCGCACGCTCGACATCGTGGAACGCTGCACGTTCTCGCTGGATGAGTTGCAGTATCAGTATCCCGAAGAGAAGGAATATGCGCATCTCACACCGCAGGAGGCGTTGGAGAAATATACGTGGGAGGGGGCGGCGGAGCGGTATCCCGCAGGGGTGCCCGAGATCGTGGTCGAAAAGCTGAATAAGGAACTGCGTCTCATCGAAAAGATGCAATATGCTCCGTATTTCCTGACGGTGAATACCATCGTGCGTCATGCCCGTTTGAAAAAAATTCTTTGTCAGGGCAGGGGATCGGCGGCCAACAGCGCTGTCTGTTATGTGCTCGGTATCACCGCGATCGACGCAACCCATAATGGCCTGCTTTTCGAGCGCTTCGTCTCCGAGCAGCGCGGGGAGCCGCCGGATATCGACGTGGATTTCGAGCACGCGCGCCGGGAAGAAGTGATCCAGTGGATCTATGACACCTACGGAAGAACGCGCTCCGCGCTCTGCGCCACCGTCATTCGCTATCGCTCGCGCGCGGCCATGCGCGATGTCGGGCGGGCGCTCGGCATGCCGGAGGATGTGCTGAAGGCGCTGTCCTCGCAGGTCTGGGGCTGGTCAAACGACGTGCCGAAGAGCCATGCCGGCTCGGCCGGACTGAACGTCGACGACCGGCGCATAAAGCTGCTCTTCGAACTGGCCCGTCAGTTGATCGATACGCCTCGCCACCTTTCGCAACATCCGGGCGGCTTCGTTCTGACGCGCGACAGGCTGGACGATCTCGTGCCCATCGAGCCTGCGGCCATGGATGATCGCCAGGTGATCGAATGGGATAAGGACGACATTGAAAATCTGAAATTCATGAAGGTCGACGTGCTGGCGCTCGGCATGCTCACCTGCATGCGCCGCGCCTTCGATTTTCTGAAGGAGCACAAGGGGTTGAGCTACGACCTCGCCACCATTCCGCAGGAAGACGAAGAGACCTACGACATGATCGCCAAGGCCGATACGCTCGGCACGTTCCAGATCGAGAGCCGCGCGCAGATGTCCATGCTGCCGCGTCTAAAGCCGAAGGAGTTCTACGACATCGTCATCCAGGTGGCGATCGTCCGGCCGGGACCGATCCAGGGCGACATGGTGCATCCCTATCTCAGACGCCGGCAGGGGCTGGAGGACGTGGAATATCCCAAGCCGGAATTCGAAAAGGTCCTGAAGCGAACGCTGGGTGTGCCGTTGTTCCAGGAACAGGCCATGCAGGTGGCGATCGAATGTGCCGGTTTCGAACCCGGCCGGGCCGATCAGCTGCGCCGCGCGATGGCCACGTTCAAGCAGACCGGCGGTGTGGAGGGGTTTCGCGACGAGCTGCGCGGCGGCATGGTCAAGAAAGGGTATACGCTCGAATTTGCCGAACGCATGTGCAAGCAGCTGGAGGGCTTCGGCTCCTATGGCTTTCCGGAAAGCCATGCCTACAGTTTCGCCATCGTCGCCTATGCCTCGTCCTTCGTGAAACGCCACCATCCCGACGTCTTCTGCGCGGCGCTTCTCAATGCCCAGCCGATGGGCTTCTACGCGCCGGCGCAGATCGTGCGCGATGCACAGGAACATGGGGTGGAGGTGCGGCCCGTCTGCGTCAACCGGAGCCGATGGGACTGCACGCTGGAGCCGACGGAGACGGCGGGGTATTTTGCCGTGCGGCTCGGGCTGCGGCTGGTGAAGGGGGTAAACAACAAGGAGGCCGCCGGGTTTTTCGCCGCGCGCGAGGAGGAGCCCTTCGCCTCCATCGACGACGTCTGGCGTCGCTCCGGCCTGCCGGCCGAGGCTCTGGTGCGGCTGGCCGAGGCGGATGCCTTCCTGCCTTCGCTCGGTCTGTCCCGCCGGGAGGCGTTCTGGGCGATCCGCGGCCTGCGCGACGAGCCGCTGCCGCTCTTTCTTGCGGCTGCCGAAAGGGAGGCCGCGGATATCCGGGAGGTCGATGAGCCCGCCGTGGCGCTGCGCCCGATGGCGACGGGCGGTGAGGTGGTGGAGGATTATGGCCATGTCGGTCTGACGCTTAGGGCCCATCCGGTCAGTTTTTTGCGTGAAAGCCTTCAACGGCGGCGTATCCTCCCATGCGCAGAGGCGATCCGGCTGCGCGACCGGCAAAAGGTCGAGACGGCAGGTGTCGTGCTTGTGCGTCAACGGCCGGGCTCGGCCAAGGGCGTTATCTTCGTGACGATCGAGGATGAGACGGGTATCGCCAACCTCGTCGTCTGGCGCAAGGTCTTCCTAGCTTATCGCCCCATCGTGATGGGTGCGCCGATGATCGGCGTGAAAGGCTATATCCAGCGCGAGGGTGAGGTGGTGCATCTCGTCGTGCAGCACCTCACCGATTTGTCCGCCGATTTTGCCACGATCGGCCGGCGCGGCGCCAGTGCGGGGAGTGACGCGGGCCAGGTGGAGGCGATCCGCGTCAAATCCCGCGATTTCCACTGATCTTACCTACATGAAATCGCGCGGGATAACCTTCTCGAAGGATTTTTCGAAGATCGGCACCTCGCCCTCGAAGCCGCGGACACTCGCAGAGATCAGCCAATCGGTCGCGGTGCAGGCGATTGTCGCCGTCGAGACCGTTCGCACGAACCAGCCGGGACGCTGCATATCGCAAGTCCAGACGGAGGTGCCGGTCATCGAGAGCGGGTCGTTTTCGGCAATCGACCAGAGCTCGTCGCGCACCTGCCTGGTCGCAAGGCCCGTGCCGGGGTGCTCGTAGAGGCCGGTATCTTCGTAGATCGAGTATTCGGTGAGGCCGTTCGTCAGGTCGCGCTCCACGCCGCGCGCCGTCTCGGCGGGGGCAAGTTCCGTGTATTTCGGCAGCGGATCGGGGTTCTGCGGCTCAGGTATGGCGATGACCTGATGGGCGCCGAGCTTCGGCAGGGCAAGGCCGAGCGAAGCGAGGTCGATCGTCACGCCGGCATCGACTGGCGGCGGCAGCACCATCGGCCAGTAGGACGTCGAGAGCGACAGGCGGATGCGGTGGCCCGGGCGGAAGCGATAGCCCATCGCGTCGAGCACGAGGCGGATGCGGACCTTCTGCCCCTTCGGCATGGCCTTGGGTTCGGCATTGCCGTCGCGATGGGCGAGGTTGACGACGCCGAAGGTGACGCGCGT
>CBFGOD010000312.1:0-5723 GCA_965650295.1 uncultured Shinella sp.
CTGGAAGGCGAGATGGTGCCGCCCGGGCAGCTTGCCGGCGGCAGCCTGGCTATCGATGCTCGAAATGAACAGTTCGTCGACCCAGAAATAATCCGCCCCCTCACCCCCGATCGGGATCTTCAGCGCATCGAAGATGGCCTCATAAAAGCGCCGGCTGGCCGAGAGGTCGCGCACGACCAGCTGGATGTGATCGATGAGACGGCCGCGATGGAGTTCCTGCGTTTCCATGCCCTGCTCTCCCTTGATGCGGAAAGCCTTGTAGCTAGGTCACCGGCCCTATCCGTCAACACCCTGTTCCATCCGGAACAGCGACATGCAGGGGGATATGAGACCTTCCAATCACCGGATGAGAGAGGCTCATCCCTAACCGATCAGGAGAGACCCCATGCGCAAGTTCATCGTTTCCGCCACCGTTGCCCTTATCGCCGCCGTCTCCTTCGCGGCGCCTTCTCAGGCCGGCTACTACAGCTACGACTACCAGCCCTATTGCTTCATCAAGAAGATCAAGTCCTACGACTACTACGGCAATGTCGTCATCAAGCGCATCAAGGTCTGCCGCTAAGCGACCTCGTCCCTGACCTCCCCGAAGGCCCGGATGTTCCCCTGCATCCGGGTCTTTTGCCGTGCTCATTAAACCAAAGCAAAACGGCCGGCGTTTCCGCCGGCCTTTTCAAATCTTTCCGTGAACACCGCTTAGTTGAGGCGGGTCTTCACTTCGCTGATGGCGTTATCGAAGAGGGCCTTGCCGGTGGCGGCGTCGGACTTCGAAGCAATCACCTTTTCAGCAGCGGCGACAGCGAGGTCGACGGCGGCTGCGCGGACGGCGTTGATCGCGTCGGCTTCCGCCTGCTTGATCTTCTGTTCCGACAGCGCCGTGCGGCGCGTGACGTATTCTTCGGTCTTCTGCTTGGCGTCGGCGGTGAGCGCGCTGGCTTCGCGTTCAGCGGCGGCGACGATGCTGGCGGCTTCCGCTTCGGCATCCTTGCGCTTGCGCTGGTATTCGGCGAGCAGGTGCTGGGCTTCCTCGCGAAGGCGCTTGGCTTCCGCCAGCTCGTTCTGGATCTTCTCGGCGCGGGCGTCGAGACCCTTGGCCATCATTGCGGGAACCTTGAGGTAGGCAATGAGGGCAAGGAACAGCAGCAGGCCGACAAAGGCGTAGAATGTTGCGTCGAAATGCATCGAAACCTCCCTTACTTGCCTGCGACCGACTTCACGGCGGAAGCGATCTCGGCCTTGGTGGCCTTGGAACCGATGAGCTGCTCGACGAGAACAGTCGTCGTTTCCTCGGCGATCGTGCCGACATCGGCAAGCGCCTTGGCCTTGATTTCGGCGATGCGGGTTTCGGCACCGGCGATCTTGTCCTGCAGCGAAGCTTCGATCTTGGCGCGCTCGGCGTCGGCCTTGGCCTTGGCTTCGTCGCGGGCGGCCGAAGCGATCGCATTGCCCTTGGCACGGGCGGACGCGAGGTCCTGCTCGTAGGAGGCAATCGCGGCGTCGGCTTCCGCCTTCAGGCGGGATGCTTCGTCGAGATCCTGCGCGATGCGGTCATGGCGCGTCTCGAGGATGCCGCCGATGCGCGGAATGACGACCTTCGACATGAGAAGGTAGAAAAGACCGAAGGTGATCGCAAGCCACAGGAGCTGCGATGCGAACGTGGTCTGGTCAAAAGGCGGGAACACGCCGGAACCGGCTTCCTCACCATGGGCAACACCCGTTTCGGTGTGCACTTCGCCTGCCGGCTGAGCCGCATGCGCATCCGCAGGGGTCTCATGCGTATCCGCAGGAGTTTCCGCCTGGGCGATTTCGAAGGGGGTGGACTCGGCCGATGCCAAGGTCACAGACATGCTGACCTCCAGGGGGCACTCTCAGATCATGTACGAAACGTACGATGGACCACGGCCCGGCAAGGGCCATGGTCCAGTCCTCAGCCGGTATTAGACGGCGAAGAGGAGGAGGAGAGCGATGAGCAGCGAGAAGATGCCCAGAGCTTCCGTAACGGCGAAGCCGAATACGAGACGGCCGAACTGGCTGTCAGCAGCAGACGGATTGCGAAGAGCGCCGGCCAGGTAGTTGCCGAAGATGTTGCCGAGGCCGAGAGCCGTACCGGCGAGACCGAACGTGGCAAGACCTGCGCCGATGTACTTTGCTGCTTCCGCTTCCATGTTGAACTCCTTGAATGGGTTGTTGCGGCTTATGAGCGACGCCCGAGAGCGCCGGCGACTTTTTCCTTAGTGACCACCCGGATGCACGGCATCGTTCAGGTACATGCATGTCAGAACTGCGAAGACGTAAGCCTGCAGGAACGACACGAGGAATTCGAGACCGGTCAGAGCGACGGTCATGAAAAGGGGCAGGATCGCACCGGCGACACCGACGGCGCCGAGCGCGCTGAGCGAGGTGACGAAGCCGGCGAAGACCTTGAGCGTGATGTGACCCGCCAGCATGTTGGCGAAAAGACGGATCGAGAGGCTGATCGGACGCGAGAGGAACGAGATGACCTCGATCGAGACGACCAGCGGCAGAAGCGCGCCGGGAACACCCGACGGCACGAAGAGCTTGAGGAAGCCGAAACCGTGCTTGTAGAAACCGTAGACCACGACCGTACCGATGACGAGCAGCGCGAGCGCGAAGGTCACGATGATCTGGCTGGTGACGGTGAAGAAGTACGGCATCATGCCGAGCAGGTTCGCGGTGAGCACGAACATGAAGAGCGAGAAGACGAACGGGAAGAACTTCATCCCGTGGCTGCCCGCCCCTTCCCGGAGCATGGAAGCGATGAATTCATAGGACATTTCCGAGACCGACTGCATGCGGCTCGGAACCAGGCCGCGCTGGCCGGTCGTGAAGTAGAGGAAGCCCGTGGCGACCGCGACGGTGGCGACCATGAAGAGCGATGCATTGGTGAACGAGAAATCGATACCGCCGATTTCGATCGGAACAATCTTGTTGACCAGGAACTGGTGGGTCGGATCGTTGGACACCGTTTATCTCTCTCGCTTGCCCGCCTTGCGGCGGAAGTCACCCTATGTGGAATTTCGCCGTCAGGCGTCATCCCTCGTTTCGGTCTCGTCCCGTCCGCTCGCCGGCTTGTGGAGCTCCCGCCCCGCCAGCCTGTCGACGGGATGGGGCGATGCCACCATGCCTGCCGCGCGCATGACGTTCAGAACGCCGGCACTGAAGCCGAGGAGAAGAAGAACGATCATCCCCCACGGCCCTGTACCCGCAAAATGGTCCAAAAGATAGCCCAGAAGTGCCCCGACGATGACGGCGGCGACAAACTCGCTCGAGAGCTTCATGGCGACTGCGTAACCCGATCGGCTCGCGGCTGCCCTTGCCTCGGCGGCTTCCTCCGCCCCGTCTGCCTTGTGCTTGTCCGCGAGTTCCGCGTCCAGGCGCTTCAGCCGGTCTTCCAGACTTCCCTTTTGATCGTCGGCCATGGCGTTTCCCATTTCTCTTTCCGCGGCGCTTTCGCCCCATTGCGGACATATTGAAGGCTAGGATTCAAGCCATACCGACCCCTTTCGAAGTCGGCCGCAACATAGTTTTAGGTGCCCGTATAGTCAAGGCATGGCGAAGCTTTGTGCAGCGCCAAATATATCTTTATAAATCAATGAGTTGTGAGGAATTGCGTGTGATCCGCGACTTCTCGTCCCGGGAATCGTCCGCGCGATGGCACGGACTCACAACACCGTGAAAGCGGAAGCCTCAGCTCCAGCCGCCGCCATAGGTACGGTAGAAGATGTGTTTGCCGATCTTGGCGACACGCTTCATCGTGCGGCCCCAGTGCGGGTTCACATAGGTCGCGTGGTAATGGGTGGAGGAGCCGACTTCGTCGATCCAGATCTTGCCGGCCGTCACGGCCATGGCGATCTCCTTGGCGGTTTTCCAGTGCCAGGGCGAGAGGATCAGGTCGGGAATGCGGTCGCAGGCGAAGGAGAACTGGCAGCGGTTGCGCCAGTTTTCGTTCTGGTAGACCACGCCGCAGATGGTTTTCGGATAGGACGGGTTGCGCACGCGGTTGAGAATGACCTGTGCGACGGCGGCCTGGCCCTTCAGCTCCTCGCCGCGCGCCTCGAAATAGATGCCTTCCGCAAGACATTTCTGCTCCTTGGCAGAGAACACTTCCGCCGGCAGAACGCTTGCCGCCCAGGCGTGGTCATCCGGCGAGATATCCGGAATGAAGCGGCCGAGTTCCTTCTTCGGCTTCAAGATCGAATCGAAGGGCGATTCCCGGGCGTAGTCGGGCTCGACGCGGGCATAGGCCGTCGCAAGCACATCGGCCTTGTCGCTGGTCACGAGCTCGGCGATGGCGGAGGAGACGCCGATATCCTTGCGGACGGGCGTCTTCTTGTAGAAGGCCGTGGCGATCTCGATTTCCTTGCCCTTGATCTCCGCCTTGGCGAAAGCCATGCGCTGGCCAGTGTCGAAGACCGGCGAGAGCAGCGAGCTGGTGCGCTCGAGGATAGAGCCCGCCGTAAAATCCTTCGGCGGCAGGACCGGCATGACGGCGACGATTCGGCCCTTCTTGTCGCGGCGGTTGACGCGATCCTCGTCGGGTATAGCGCCCTGGCCCTTGTGTTCACTGCGCAGCGCCGCCTGCATGCCGTCGGGCAATTGCACCCCTGCCCCGTTCTCGACGCCGCCGGTGATCATCGCGTCGGCGAATTCGATCTCGATTTCGTGCACGGAGCCGGCGGGCGAGCGGGTGAGCACCATGGTCTGGTTGCCGCCCTTGCGGTTGAGGCCGGCGAGATAGGTGGCAAGGTCCGTATGAGCGGCCTGCGTAGGCAGGACGGCGGCAATGCCCAGGCCGAGCGCCAGGGGGATTTTCCATTCCCGCTTCAGATACGCGAAGAAGCGGCTTGCACCTGCATGACGAATGCTACGCTTACGCAACTGACTACTCCGCACTGAGAGCCTTCCCCCCGTTTCACGGAAAAGCGGGAAGCCTTTGTCCTTGTGTTTTTCGCAATTCCGGACGCAAAACCGCTGCGCACTTTTGCTGGAATTGCTTGACGCGCGCAGGTTCCCGCGCCGGCTTTGGTCGGCGTGTGTTCCTGCCCGGAATGTTCGTAGGGAGCCCTATCCGCGCCGAAGCACGGGCCTCTTGACGGCTCGTTCTCAGGGTAAAATGAAGCATTAACCTTGATGGTTGGTTAATGCTGATAAACCGCTTTGGGGGAGGTGATCACCTCCCCTTCACATTTGCGTCAATGCACGGGCGCAATTCCGGACGCAAAACCGCTCACGCACTTTTGCTGGAATAGCTCAGATCACGACATGCGAGCCGAGCTCGACCACGCGGTTGGTCGGCAGGCGGAAATAGTCGGAGGGGTCGGTGGCGAGGTTGGCGAGGCCGATGAACAGCCTGTCCTGCCACATCGGCATGCCGGACTGGGCATCCGGCACGAGCTTGCGCCGGCCGAGATAGAACGAGGTCGACATGATGTCGAACTTGTGGCCCGCCTTGCGCATCAGGCCGAGCGCGTTGGAGACGTTCTGCGTCTCCATGAAGCCGAAATGCATTTCGATGCGCGAGAAGCGTTCGGAGATCTTTTCGACCTTGAACCGCTCGGCGCGCGCGACGCGCGGCGTGTTGGCCGTCTTGACCGTCAGAATGAAGTTCTGCTCGTGCAGCAAGTGATTGTGCTTGATGTTGTGCAAGAGCGCGGCGGGCGCGAAATCCGGATCGCTCGTCAGGAAGATCGCCGTGCCGGTGACCT
>CBFGOD010000313.1:0-5693 GCA_965650295.1 uncultured Shinella sp.
ATGTTCGGGGGCCCAGTAGTCGGTGGTCTTGTAGAGCACCTCGGCCGACTCGCTGGTGACCACGAAACCGTGGGCGAAGCCGGGCGGCACCCACAGCTGGCGCCGATTCTCCGCGGTCAGCTCGACGCCGACCCAGCGCCCGAAGGTGTGCGAGGACTTGCGCATATCGACCGCCACGTCGTAAATGGCGCCGGCAATGACCCGCACCAGCTTGCCCTGCGGCTGGCGGATCTGGTAATGCAGACCGCGCAAGACGTTACGCGCCGACTTGGAATGATTGTCCTGCACAAAATTAGCGGCAATCCCGGTCAGCGACTCGAATTTGCGCGCGTTGTAGCTTTCGAAGAAAAAGCCGCGGTCGTCGCCAAACACCTGCGGTTCGAGCAGCAATACTTCGGGAATGGCGGTGGGAGTGGCCTTCATTAAAATACCTTGTCCTGCAATACCTGCAGCAGGTATTGACCATAGCCATTTTTCTTCAGCGGTTCGGCCAGCTTTTCCAGCGCGGCCGCATCGATATAGCCCTTGCGATAGGCAATTTCTTCGGGCACCGCCACTTTCAAGCCCTGGCGTTTTTCGATTGTACCGATAAATTGGGAGGCATCCATCAGCGATTCGTGGGTGCCGGTATCGAGCCAGGCCATGCCGCGCCCCATGACTTGCACGGACAGGCTGCCGGCTTCCAGATAAGCCCGGTTGACATCGGTAATTTCCAGTTCGCCCCGGGCCGACGGTTTGATCGAGGCGGCAATATCGCACACTTGCTGGTCGTAAAAATAAAGACCGGTCACGGCGTAATTCGATTTCGGCTGCTTCGGTTTTTCCTCGATCGACACGGCTTGCTGGTCCGGGCCGAATTCCACCACGCCATAGCGCTCCGGATCGAGCACGTGATAGGCAAATACCGTGGCGCCATCGAGGCGCGCATTGGCGGCATTCAGTTTCAGGTCCAGCCCGTGGCCATAATAGATGTTATCGCCCAGGATCAGGGCCGAGGGATGGTCGCCGACGAATTCGCGGCCGATGATAAAGGCCTGGGCCAGGCCGTCCTCCTTCACCGGCACGGAGATCCAGGTCTTGCGCGGCATCATTTCCTGCCTCGATCGTTTCACGCGGGAATCGCCGCGCGGCGTGACCAACCCCAACCGAACCCGCAACCGCCGGCCGAAAGAGCCCCGTGACCTTGACGAATAGCGCCAAGCCTATCCTCATGTTCGACAGCGGCATCGGTGGCCTCACCGTGCTGCGCGAGGCCCGCGTGCTGATGCCCGAGCGGCATTTCATCTACGTGGCCGACGATGCCGGCTTTCCCTATGGCGGCTGGGAAGAGCCGGCGCTGAAGACGCATATCATCGACCTCTTCCGAAAACTCCTGAACGAGCACGACCCGGAAATCTGCGTCATCGCCTGCAACACGGCTTTCACGCTCGTCGGCAGCGATCTGCGCGACGCGTTCCCGCATATGCAATTCGTCGGCACCGTGCCGGCCATCAAGCCCGCCGCCGAGCGCACTCGCTCCGGCCTCGTCTCGGTGCTCGCCACCCCAGGCACGGTCAAGCGCGCCTATACCCGCGACCTCATCCAGTCCTTCGCCACGCAATGCGACGTGCGCCTCGTCGGCTCGGAAAATCTCGCCCGCATGGCCGAAGCCTATATCCGTGGCGAAACGCTGTCCGACGAGGCCGTGCGCGCCGAGATCATTCCGTGTTTCGTCGACGAGATGGGCCGCAAGACCGATATCGTCGTGCTCGCCTGCACGCACTATCCCTTCGTCGCGAACCTCTTCCGCAAGCTCGCGCCGTGGCCCGTCGACTGGCTCGATCCCGCCGAAGCCATCGCCCGCCAGGCCCGCCGCCTCGTGCCGCCGCTGGAAACGCTGGCACCAGGCGAAGACATCGCCGTCTTCACTTCCGGCAAACCGGACTTTGCGACACGGCGCCTGATGCAGGGATTTGGTCTGCGCGTCGTCTGACGTGGCTTTCCCTGTGGGTTTTTCAAAAGCCGCGCGTGACGGTGGTTCATTTCGTGTTAGGGCTTGCCGGATGTCCGGTGGCGGCCGGGCGAATCATAGATTTCAGGAACGAGGAACGGGATGAAGGTCGGCATCGACATGGGAACGGTGCAAGGCGGCGCACCGGCCAAGCTCGATATCGAGGAACTCTTGGCAACGCGCCTCTTGGTGCAGGGCAATTCCGGCTCGGGCAAGTCGCATCTTCTGCGCCGCCTGCTCGAACAATCGGCACCCTGGGTGCAGCAGGTCATTATCGACCCTGAGGGTGATTTCGTCACGCTGTCGGACCGCTTCGGCCATGTCGTGGTCGATGGCCAGCGCACGGAAGCCGAGCTTGTCGGCATCGCGACCCGTATCCGCCAGCATCGTGTTTCCTGCGTGCTCTCGCTCGAAGGCCTCGAGGCTGACGAGCAGATGCGGGCGGCCGGCATTTTTCTCAACGCCATGTTCGATGCTGACAGGGACTACTGGTATCCGGTGCTGGTTGTGGTCGACGAGGCGCAGCTCTTCGCCCCCGCCGTCAGCGGCGAAGTCTCGGAAGAGGCGCGAAAACTCTCGCTCGGCGCGATGACGAACCTGATGTGCCGCGGCCGTAAACGCGGCCTTGCCGGTGTCATCGCCACGCAGCGCCTTGCCAAGCTTGCAAAGAACGTTGCGGCGGAAGCGTCCAACTTCCTGATGGGCCGCACCTTCCTCGATATCGACATGGCGCGCGCCGCCGATCTGCTCGGTCTCGATCGCCGGCAGGCGGAAATGTTCCGCGACCTGCCGCGCGGTTCCTTCGTGGCGCTGGGTCCTGCGCTGTCGCGCCGCCCGCTGCCGGTGACGATCGGTGCCGTGGAAACCTCCGCGCGCTCGACCAGCCCCAAGCTGATGCCGCTGCCGGATGCGCCGCAGGATGTCGAAGACCTGATCTTCACACCCGATCCGGAAGAGTTTTCCCGTCCGCTCGTGCGCCGAGCACCGCCCGCGCCGCGCCCGACGACGGATATCCTCGCCGAGCTTTCCCGCGCACGGCCGGAGCCGGTTCAGACCGAAACCAAGGCGCCCGCACCGGAGATATCCGCCGAGGAGCGCGAAGGTCTGCTCGATCAGGCGCTCGCCGAAATCCTCAGCAACCCGGAAGCGGCCTTCCGGGCTGATGCCGAGCTGTTCCAGGATTTCCTCGTGCGCTGCCGCATCCGCCGCGTACCCGGCGCACCGCTCTCCCTTCCGGCCTTCCGCCGCAAGATGGCGGTCGCTCGTTCCGGCGTCGATGCCGAGACGGCGGGAACGGAGATCTGGGGCAGGGCGCTCGATCTCTCGCGCAACGTCACCGAAGATCTGCAGGGCGTGTTCCTGCTGGTCGCGCAAGCCGCGGTGCGCGGGCTTGCCTGCCCGTCGGATGCGCGCATCGCGCGCGCCTACGGCACGCATTCGGCCCGCCGGGCGCGCCGTCTGCTCGGCTATTTCGAGGAGCAGGGGCTGGTCGTGGTGCACAGCGATCTCGCCGGCCACCGCATCGTCGCCTTCCCGGATCTCGGCTGCGAGACGCTGCCGGGTGATGCCAATGGGCCGGATCTTGCCGATTCCCACCGCGATGCGGCGGAATAGGCGGATTTTCCGGGCTTTGTTCGTTGACAGTTTTGTAAAACTCGCCTAATGACCCCGCCAGCGCCGGGCAGAAATGTCCGGTGTTTCATTTGACATGTCCCGTGGATTCTCCGGTCGCGATCGTGAGAAGCCTGTCGGAACCCGAAAGGTTCAGAGGAGGGCGTGTTTCCTTGAGCCGGTCCGGCAACGGGCAGGCCATAACAAGACTTAGAGGAAATGCGATGAGCAAGCGCGCTGCATCCAAGTACAAAATCGACCGCCGTATGGGCGAAAACATCTGGGGCCGTCCGAAGTCCCCGGTCAACCGCCGCGAATACGGCCCCGGCCAGCACGGCCAGCGCCGCAAATCCAAGCTTTCGGACTTCGGTGTTCAGCTCCGCGCCAAGCAGAAGCTGAAGGGCTACTATGGCGATATCCGCGAGAAGCAGTTCCGCGCGATCTTCGCTGAAGCCGAACGCCGCAAGGGCGACACCCCGGAAAACCTGATCGGCCTGCTCGAGTCGCGTCTGGACGCGATCGTCTACCGCGCCAAGTTCGTTCCGACGGTCTTCGCTGCCCGTCAGTTCGTCAACCATGGCCACGTCAAGGTCAACGGCGTCCGCGTCAACATCGGCTCCTACCGTTGCAAGCCGGGCGACGTCATCGAAGTCAAGGAAAAGTCCAAGCAGCTCGTCACGGTTCTCGAATCCGTTTCGCTGGCTGAACGCGACGTTCCGGACTATATCGAAGTCGATCACAACAAGATGGTTGCGACCTTCGTTCGCATCCCGGTTCTCTCCGACGTGCCCTACGCCGTTGTCATGGAACCGCACCTGGTCGTCGAATTCTACTCGCGTTAATTCGCGGTCGACACCTTGCGCAATCTGGAAAAGCCGCCAAGAAATTGGCGGCTTTTTCTTTGGGGAAAATGACGGATGGATTTGCAGGGCATCATTGAAGACATCCACGCCACGCTGTCGCCGCGGCGCGGCGAGGGTAAGGTGGCGAACTATATTCCGCAGCTTGCCCATGTGGATCCCCAAAAATTCGGCATGGCCGTGGTGACCGTCGATGGCGACCTGCATCTCGCCGGCGATGCCGAGGAGCCGTTTTCCATCCAGAGCATTTCCAAGGTCTTCACGCTGACGCTGGCGCTCGGCAAACATGGCGAATCGATCTGGAAGCGGGTCGGCCGCGAACCCTCCGGTTCGGCCTTCAATTCCATCGTCCAGCTCGAACAGGAAGGCGGCATTCCGCGCAATCCCTTCATCAATGCCGGCGCTATCGCCATCACCGACCTCGTGCTGGCCGGCCATACGCCGAAGGAGGCGATCGGCGAGGTCGTGCGCTTTCTGCGCTATCTGGCGGACGAAGAAGATATCATCATCGACCAGTCGGTGGCGCGCTCCGAGCAGGCGACGGGTTTTCGCAATTTCGCGCTCGCCAATTTCATGCGCTCCTTCGGCAAGCTCGATCATGCGGCCGAACTGGTGCTCGGTGTCTACTTTCACCAATGCGCACTCGCCATGAGCTGCCGGCAGCTTGCCAAGGCGGGGCTATTCCTCGCCAACAGCGGCACCAATCCGCTGACCGGCCACCGCGTCGTCTCGCACCTTCGGGCGCGGCGTATCAACGCATTGATGCTGACCTGCGGCCATTATGATGGCTCGGGCGATTTCGCCTACCGCGTCGGCCTGCCCGGCAAGAGTGGCGTCGGCGGCGGCATTCTGGCCGTGGCACCCGGAAAAGCCTCGGTCGCGGTGTGGTCGCCGGGCCTTAACGACAATGGCAATTCGCTCATAGGCTCGCTGGCGCTGGAAATGCTGGCGGCGCGCACCGGCTGGTCAGTCTTCGGGGCTTGATTGTGCTGCCGGTTCGGGGCATTGCAGACCCATGACCCTGGCATTCGCTGACCCCGACGACAACGCACCGGACGAAGGCCGTCATCCGCTTTTTGCGGATGCGCCCTCCAGCGTCTCTTTCAACAAGCTGCGCAAGCGCCTGCTGCGCCAAGTACGGCAGGCGATGGACGATTTTGCCATGCTGAAGGGCCAGAAGCGCTGGCTCGTTGGCCTCTCGGGCGGCAAGGATAGCTACGGCCTGCTCGCAC
>CBFGOD010000314.1:0-5683 GCA_965650295.1 uncultured Shinella sp.
GTTTTGACATGATGGGCTCCAAAAAAGAAATACCAAAACAGGATTTGATATCAAATCTTGCTTCAGTCAATTCCCCCTTTCGGGCAAAATGACGACGAAAATGCAGAAAACGGGCGGTATGGAGTCTAGGCTCGATAGCCGAAACTGACAAGAATTTGCGATTTGCAATGCGCAGGCTGTTAACCACGCACTTGCAAACAGCGATTGCACACGTGAGATTTTTTTAGGATTAGCTCACGCAATACTATGTCGCTTCCGAGTCAGGAAGTTTCGCGTAATGCCTATGATAAGTTGAGTCTGTAACGATAAAGTGCGTCTTCCTGCAATATTTGGTTGAGTGTCTCTTCTTTCGGTTGAACAGGCGTGCAATGATGCCTCCGGATACCCTCGTTATTGGGTAATTTCCCGAAATCATTCATTAAATGTTGGCCGGTAACCCTCACTCGTCATAGGGAGTGCCGAGTCCATGAAGGATAAGGGTCAAAACACACTGCCAGCTGATGTGTACCTTTCGTTCGTCAGCTCGTTGTACGGGAACCGCCAGACCCTTTTCGTGGGCATGATTTCGCATGTCATCACGTTCTCCTTCGTTTACGCCAAAACTGCCGATCCCTTTTTCCTCGTCTGGAGCGGCCTCGTCATCGCCATCTGGTCGACGCGTGCCGTGGGCATGCGCCATTTCGACCGGGTGGACCAGGCGGCGCTCGATATGGACGGCATCCGCTACTGGGAGAACTGGTACAATCTCGGTGCCGTCGGCACGACGCTCGCCCTTGGCACGGCCTGCGGCTACAGCCTGCTCTTCAGCCGCGATAGTTTCGCGGAGCTCGCGACGATTGCGGTGACGCTCGCCACCATGGTTTCGGTCGTCGGCCGAAACTGCGGCTCGAAGCGTGCCGTCGATTATATGACGTTTTCCGCGTGTTTCCCGATGGTGGTCGGCTTTCTGGGCCTGCAGGATTTCTACCATGCGGTGCTTGCGGTTCTCATCCTGCCTTTCGTGATGACGACGCGCATGATGGCGAACGGCGTGCGGGAATTCCTCTACAAGAACGTGCTGGCACGGCGCGAGGTCTCGATCATCGCCGATCGTTTCGACACCGCGCTCAACAATATGCCGCATGGCCTGTTCATGCTGGATGCCGACCACCGCATCCTCGTCGCCAACCGCCGGGCCTGTGAACTCCTGCATCTCGGCAATCAGGAGCGGCTGAAGGATTGCCATCTCGACGTGGTCCTGCGATTCGGCGTGCGCAATACGTTCTTCAATGCCGAGCAGAGCAAGACGATCCTTCGCCAGCTCGATGAGCTGCTGAAGGGGGAGCGGTCCCGCGCGCTCGTGCAGGTCACGGACGGGCTCTATCTGGAATTTACCGCTTCGCCGCGCGAGAACGGCGGCGCCGTGCTGATTTTCGAGGACGTGACGGCCCGCGTGCGGGCGGAAAAGAAGATCTTGCACATGGTGCGCTACGACAGTCTCACCGGCCTGCCGAACCGCACGTATTTCTCCGATCTCGTGCAGGAGGCGCTAGCGGAGCGCAAGAAGCCCGGCACCGTCGGCTTCATGGTTCTCGACGTCGATGACTTCAAGCATGTCAACGACATGAAGGGCCATGTCACCGGCGACCGGTTGCTCTGCGCCATCGCCGAGCGCCTGCGCCGGTTCGAAGCCGGCAAGGCGATCGCCGGCCACCTGATGGGCGACGAATTCATCCTGTTCTTCCCCAACGAGACGAACCGACGCGACCTCGAAAGCCGCATGCGCCGCATCCACGAACAGCTGTGCGGCACCTATGCTTTCGACGGTGTGACGCTTCAGGTGTCTTTCTCGGCCGGCAGCGTCACCGTGCCGAGCACCGATTTCCGCCTGGAGGAGATGCAGATCCGTGCGGACCTCGCGCTCTTCGAAACCAAGTCGCGTGCCAAGGGCGGCTTTACGCTCTTCGAACAGGAGATGGACGCGCGTTATGTCGATCGGCAGAAGCTGAAGGACGACCTGCGCAAGGCGCTTGCCGACAATGCTCTGTCCGTCGCCTACCAGCCGATGTTCGTGCCGGATGGATCCCGCATCGAGTGCTGCGAGGCCCTTTCGCGCTGGACGCATCCCGAGCGCGGCCCAGTCGCGCCGAACATCTTCATCCAGATCGCGGAGGAGATGGGTATCGTCTCCGATATCACGCGTTTCATGATCATGCGCGCCTGCGCGGATTGCGCGACGTGGCCCGGCCATATGAGCGTGTCGGTCAATCTGTCGGTGCAGGATCTGCGCGGCAACGGCATCATCGATCTCGTCGCCGAAGCGCTGCAAGCGTCAGGGCTCGAGCCGCACCGGCTGCATCTGGAAGTCACCGAAAGCTGCCTGATGGAAGAGCCGGTGAAGGTTCAGGCGATCCTGCAGGAGCTGCGCGCCCGCGGCATCACCATCGCCATCGACGATTTCGGCACGGGCTATTCCAGCCTCAGCTATCTCGACCAGCTGCCGCTCGACGTCATCAAGATCGATCGGTCCTTCGTTCGCAATATCGGCGAAGACCCGCGCCGCTTCAAGCTGCTGCGCGGCACGGTCAATCTCTCCCGCGAACTTGGCCTGAGCATCGTCATCGAAGGTGTCGAGACGCGCGAACAACTGGCGCTGATCAACAAGCATCAGTGTGCCGATCTCGTACAGGGCTACGTCTTTGCCGCGCCGATGTCGCTGGATGCGCTTCGCGATCTCTACGAGACGCTTGCCCGCAAATCGGACGGCTCCACCACCCGCCGCGGCCGTCGCGTCGCCTGATCTCCTAGCCCACCGCTCTCATGATGTCTGAACCTGATGCAATACATCAGTGTTTCGAAATTTAGCGTTAACCACTCATTAAGGTTAATGAATGGTATTTTACACAAATTGTCTTATATCGGCGATTGTTATGACGGCGGCTCGGTGGCTGCCGGTCTTTTTCAATCGGGGTACGGGCACAATGGCCAGCGTAGAGACGGTAACCAATCGCTTTTCGGACAAGCTTCTCGGGCTGCTCGACAGGATCGAGTACCGTCGGGTCGAAACCGGCGAGGATATGGAAGATGTCGCCCGCATCCGCTACAAGGCCTACAAGGCCGGCGCCGTCATGCATCTCGGCGAGCAGTCGCTGCTGATCGACGATTCCGACTTCGACAGCCATGCCTATGTCTTCGGCATCTATTACGAAGAGCGTCTGATCTCGACGGTGCGCCTGCATCATGTGACGCCCGATCATCGCGTCACCTCCTCGGGCAAGGTTTTCCCGGATGAGATCAATGCCTTCCTCGATGCGGGCATGTCGCTGATCGATCCGGTGCGCCTTGCGGCCGATCCGGAAATCTGGAGCGAGATGCCGGCAATCCCGTATCTGACGCTGCGCATCGCGACGATGGCAACGGACTACTTCCAGACGGACCGCTGCGTGCAGATGGTCAAGCCTGCGCATTCGGCCTTCTACAAGCGCGTTTTCGACGCTGACTTCGTCGCTTCCCCGAAGAGCAACCAGGGCAAGTTCATCATCGACCTGATGCTGCTGGCGACGAATGTGAAGGAGACGCTGCCGTCGCTCTACAAACGCTTCCCGTTCTTCAAATCGGAACCCTATGAGCGCAGAATGATGTTCGCACGCGGCGATGATCTGTCATCCAGCCCGCTGACCGTGCGCCCGACCGCGCGCCGGGCACATTTCGGCGAAGGCCGGATCCAGCTTTCAGGCAGCGCCTTCGCGGGTTGATACACGCGTCCCGATGTCGCAGACGGGCCGGTTTCGAAAGAAACCGGCCCGTTCCGTTTCGGAAACGATACAGGTGCAGAACCTCTCCCGTCCTTGCCGTTGCGCTTTGCCTGTCCATTGTGTATGGCCTGAAAGACAAGGCGCTTTCGCGCATGAGGGAAAAACCCGGCCGCTTCGGTTTCGGGAGAATTTAGGCGCCATCGGGTGGAGTGTTCCGGCTGGGGTGCGGGTGCTTAGGAGAAGGTACTATGGCTGAACATCATTCCGGACCGGTCGAAATGGGCGCGCCGATGGATTATCCCGAGCACGAGAAGACCTACAACCTGTTCATCGCCGGCGCCAAGTACGGCACGCTGTTCTGCGTTGCACTGCTGATCGCCATGGCTGCCGGTTTCTTCACCAGCGCCGGCTTCTTCAGCGCGACGCTGCTGCTCATCATTCTCAACGTCGTCGGGTTCATCCTGCTTCGTTGATCTGAACAACTGCATTTCATCTGCAGCTTGTCGCGGCGCCATTCGGCGCCGTGATCCTACACGGCCAGTCTCGGGGGGAGGACCACGGTTTGAGTCAGTGTGTTTTTATAGCACGGGAAAGTGATGCAGCGGAGGGCCGCGTCGCGGGTTCCGTTGAAACAGTCAAGAAAATGAAGAGCCTGGGGCTCGACGTGATCGTCGAGACCGGTGCGGGGCTTCGGTCCCGAATCCTGGATGCCGACTACGAGGCTGCCGGGGCGCGCATCGTGGGCGCGGGCGAGGCGAATGCCGCCGACGTCGTGCTTAAGGTGCGACGGCCAACCGCGGCCGAGATCGCGACCTACAAGTCCGGCGCCATCGTCATCGCCACGATGGATCCCTACGGCAACGAGGCCGCCATCGCCGAGATGGCCAAGGCCGGCCTCACCACCTTCGCCATGGAATTGATGCCGCGCATCACGCGCGCCCAGTCGATGGACATCCTGTCCTCGCAGGCCAACCTTGCCGGCTATCAGGCCGTCATCGACGCGGCTCATGAATTCGACCGCGCCATGCCGATGATGATGACCGCCGCCGGCACCGTTCCTGCCGCCAAGGTCTTCGTCATGGGGGCAGGCGTCGCCGGCCTTCAGGCCATCGCAACCGCCCGCCGCCTCGGCGCTGCCGTTTCCGCGACGGACGTTCGCCCGGCCGCAAAGGAACAGGTCGCCTCGCTCGGCGCGAAATTCATCGCCGTCGAGGACGACGAGTTCAAGGCCGCCGAAACCGCCGGCGGCTATGCGAAAGAGATGTCGAAAGAATATCAGGCGAAACAGGCGGCCCTCGTGGCCGAGCACATCGCCAAGCAGGATATCGTCATCACCACCGCGCTCATTCCCGGCCGTCCGGCACCGCGTCTCGTGACGCGCCAGATGCTGTCGGCTATGAAGACCGGTTCCGTCGTCGTCGACCTTGCGGTCGAACGCGGCGGCAATATCGAGGGCTCGGAGCCTGGCAAGGTCGTCGAAGTCGAGGGCGTCAGGGTCATCGGCTATCTCAACGTCCCCGGCCGCATCGCGGCCTCCGCATCCGCACTCTATGCCAAGAACCTCATCACCTTCCTCGAGACGATGGTCGACAAGGAAACGAAATCGGTTTCGGTCAATGTCGAGGATGAACTCGTCAAGGCGACGATGCTGACCAACGGCGGCGCCGTTGTGCATCCGAACTTCGGCGGCTCGGTTCAGCAAGGGGAGGGCAAGTGATGGCGAACGAACTTCTCGACAAGGCAATCACCGATCTCGAACGTGCTGTCGAAGCCGTTCGCGCGGCGTCCGAATATGTGCCCGATGCGGCCGCTGCCGCAGCCCATGGCGTTTCCGGCGGTGCGATCGATCCCTTCGTCTTCCGTCTGGCGATCTTCGTGCTGTCGATCTTCGTCGGCTACTACGTCGTCTGGTCGGTGACGCCGGCTTTGCACACGCCGCTGATGGCCGT
>CBFGOD010000315.1:0-5663 GCA_965650295.1 uncultured Shinella sp.
GGATAGAGCGCCATGGTCTTCTCGACCTGGATGCTCATGGCCGCGATATTGCGGCCGCCGATCGGTACGGGCATCTGGATGCCTGCAATCATGAAGCGGGAATTGTCCCGCCGGCCGGTGGCGGGCGGCAGTGTGTTTGCTTCGGAAAGGGAGCCTGACATGATTTCCAAATCTCGGATGAATTACTTGGCCGTACGGAAAGCGGATTTCGAGGGCGCACTGCGCGGCGCCGTCGCCACCAGCTCGTCGAAGGCCACGCCCCGATAGGGCTTGCTCGATTTGAGCACGATGTAGCTTGAAAGATTGCCGATCTTGGGGCCGAGCTTCAGAAGCTCATCCGACAGCATCTGATAGGAGGCGATGTCCGGGCAGACGAAGCGCACGAGGTAGTCGATGGGGCCGCTGACCTTGGTGCATTCCACGACGAAGCGCATGTCCTCGACCATCTTTTCGAAGATCTGGAAGTCCTCCAGGCCATGGCTGTTCAGCGTTACCGCGGCGATGACGTCGACATGGCGGCACACTTTCGCGAGGTCGATGCTGGCATGGTAGCTGTTGATGATGCCGGCCTTTTCCAGCCGCTTGACGCGCTGCAGGCAGGGGCTCGGCGAGAGCCCCACATCATCGGCCAGTTCCTGGTTCGTCACGCGCGCATTGGCCTGAAGACATGCCAGAATGCGCAAGTCGATCTGGTCGAGCCGGATCGACCCGTCTTCGTCTTTCATTCACTTGCCCCCTGCTGCATGGACCGCGCCATGCGTCCTCCCGATGAGGGTGGCCCTGCGGCCCGAAGCCATAAGGATACTTTTGCCCTGACCCTGTCAAGCTGGCCCTCGGGCGCGCTTTTCGCGCTGTGGCCGCCTCTTCGCCGCCTTCGATAAAAACTGTCGCGAAGAACCCGACCAGCAGCAGCAAGTGTCGGAAGAGGATCGAAATACGGCAGCACCTTTGCCGCGCTCGGCGCTACAGTTTCGGCATGTGAGGAGACATCGGAGGGGGAACGATGGCGTCATCTATCATCGAACAGATCATGCGCAAGAAGCCGGTCGAGCGGCTGTTGGCCGATACGTCGGGCGACGGGCACGGCCATCTCGGGCGTTCGATCACTTTGTTCCAGCTGATCATGTTCGGCGTCGGCGCGACGATCGGCACGGGTATCTTCTTCGTTCTGAGCGAGCAGGTGCCTGTCGCCGGACCGGCCGTGGTCATCTCCTTCATCATCGCGGCGGTCGCGGCCGGCCTTTCGGCGCTCTGCTATGCCGAGATGAGCTCGATGATCCCGGTCTCCGGCTCGTCCTATTCCTACGCCTATGCAACGCTCGGCGAGGGCATTGCCTTCTTCGTCGCCGCCTGCCTTGTGCTGGAATACGGCATTTCGGCTGCGGCGGTCGCGGTCGGCTGGGCCGAATATGTCGAAAAACTGCTCTTCAACATCACCGGTATCATCCTGCCGGGCTGGATGACCAAGGGGCCGATCACGCTTGCCGGGGGAGACAATCCCTTCGCCATGGCCTTCTTCCAGGAAGGCTCCGGCCTCATCAATCTGCCGGCCGTCATTCTCGTCGCGCTCTGCTGCATCCTGCTTCTGCGCGGCGCGAAGGAATCGGCGCGCGCCAACGCCATCATGGTGCTGATCAAGCTCGCCGTGCTCACCCTGTTCATCGTGATCGCCGGCAGCGCCTTCAACAGCGCCAATTTCACGCCCTTCTTCAACGAGAGCGGCTTTGGCGGCGTGCAGGCGGCAGCAGCCTCGATCTTCTTCACCTTCGTCGGTCTCGATGCCGTTTCGACGGCGGGCGAAGAGGTGGTCAATCCGCGGCGCAACCTGCCGCTCGCCATCATTTCCGCCCTGGTCATCGTCACCGGCTTCTACGTGCTGGTCGCGCTTGCGGCCCTCGGCGTGCAGCCGGCCAGCGCCTTCGACGGACAGGAGGCGGGACTTGCCACCATCCTGCAGAACATCACCGGCTCCATCTGGCCGGCCAATCTGCTGGCCGCCGGGGCCGTGATCTCGATCTTCTCGGTGACACTGATCGTGCTCTACGGCCAGTCGCGCATCCTCTTCGCCGTGTCGCGCGATGGCCTTCTGCCCTCGATCTTCCACAAGGTCGATCCGCGCAGCATGACGCCGGTCGCCTGCACGATCATCGTCGCGATCTTCGTCTCGCTGATCGCCGCCTTCGTGCCGTCAGGCCTGCTCTGGGACCTGACGAGCATGGGCACGCTGACCGCCTTTACCGTGGTTTCGGCCGGCGTGCTGATCCTGCGCTATACGCAGCCCGACATGCCGCGCGGTTATCGCGTGCCGTTTGGTCCGGTCCTGCCGGTGCTCTCGATCGTCGCCTGCGTCTACCTGATCTTCAAGCTCTCGTGGATGGTCTATGCCATCACCGGCGTCTGGGTCGCCATCGCCGCGCTCGTCTATTTCGGCTACTCCGCCCGCAATTCGCGGCTTGAAAAGCCCGAAGGTCTCGGCGAGGCGGCAGAATGAAGATCCTCGTCGGACTTTCCGCCGACCAGGGCGGGCAGGAGGCGCTGGCGCTCGGCGCGGTGCTTGCCCGGTCCTGCAACGCGTCGCTCGTCGCCTGCACCGTGACGCCCGATACCTGGGGGCACCCTTCGCCGGCGCGCGTCGACGGCGAGTATGGCAGCTTCCTCGCCCGGCACACCGCCGGCATGCAGGCCGAGGCGAAGGCGTCGCTTCCCGCCGATGTGACGGCGGAGTTCCTGGCCATCTCCGCCTCCTCCGCCCGCGAGGGCCTGATCAAGGCGGCGTCCGACCTCGGTGCCGATTGCCTCGTGCTCGGCTCGGCACGCGAGGCGCCGCTCGGTCGCTTCGGCGAGGGCGGCGTGACGACGGAACTGCTGCGCTCGGCACATCTGCCGGTCATGGTGGCGCCGCATGGTTATGCGGCTGGCCCCGAGACCCGTATCCGCCGGCTCAGCGCCGCCTATTCGGGCTCTTCGTCCGCGCCCGAAATCGTCTCGCGCAGCGCCGCGCTCGCCCGGGAATATTCCGTGCCGTTGCGCCTCGTCACTTTCGTGGTGCGCGACAAGCAGATGTATCCGACGGGGGCCGGCTACGATGCCGAACAGTTCGTCTCCAACGTGCTGCGCGAGCAGGCGCGGGACGCGCAGGCGACGCTTCTCACCGGCCAGGACGGGCTTTCCGTCGAGATCGCCGACGGACCGACCTGGAAGGCGGCTTTCGAATCGCTCGACTGGCAGGACGGCGAGGTGCTCGTGCTCGGGTCCAGCAAGCTCGGGCCGCTCTTGCGCGTCTTCCTCGGCTCCAATGCCCGCAAGATCGTGCACAACGCACCGGTGCCCTGCCTCATCCTGCCGCGCGGCGAAGAATAATCGAAAAGGGATATTTGGGTCGCTTGGCCAAGTCTCTTAGAGTGCCATTCAGGACGGGGCAAAAGACTGGAAACACAGCCCCGCCGGAGGAAGAGAAATGACGACAAAGACCTTCAACCAGCCGCTCGGCGGCAATGAAATGCCCCGCTTCGGCGGCCCTGCCACCATGATGCGTCTGCCGACGCAGCCGACCTCCGAAGGGCTCGATGCCTGCTTCGTCGGCATTCCCATGGATATCGGCACGTCGAACCGGCCTGGCACGCGCTTCGGACCGCGGCAGATACGCACCGAAAGCTGCATGATCCGCCCGTACAACATGGCCACGCGCGCCGCCCCCTTCGAATGCCTTCAGGTGGCCGATATCGGCGACGTCGCCATCGATACGTTCAACCTGCCGAAATGCGTCGACATCATCACCGATGCCTACCGCCATATCATCAAGGACGGCTGCAAGCCTCTGACGCTGGGCGGCGATCACACACTGACCTATCCGATCCTGCGCGCCATGGCCGAGAAATACGGTCCCGTCGGCCTGATCCACGTCGATGCGCATTCGGATATCAACGAGCATATGTTCGGGGAGCCGATCGCGCATGGCACGCCGTTCCGCCGCGCCGTCGAAGCCGGTGTGCTTGACACCAAACGCTGCATCCAGATCGGCCTGCGCGGCACCGGCTACGCCGCCGACGATTTCGACTGGTCGCGCGGGCAGGGTTTCCGCGTGGTGCAGGCGGAAGAGTGCTGGCACAAATCGCTGACGCCGCTGATGGAAGAAGTCCGCGCGCAGATGGGCGACGGGCCTGTCTACCTCTCCTACGATATCGACAGTCTCGACCCCTCCATCGCGCCGGGCACCGGCACGCCTGAAATCGGCGGCCTGAACACCATCCAGGCGCTGGAAATCATCCGTGGCTGCTGGGGCCTCAACCTTGTCGGCTGCGACCTCGTCGAGGTTTCTCCGCCGTATGATCCGGCCGGCAACACGGCGATCACCGCGGCGAACCTCCTGTTTGAAATGCTTTGCGTCCTCCCGGGCGTCGAGAGGCGATGAGATGATGGCAGACACGCGGTTCACCACAGGCGAATATCTCGTCCGACTTCTCGAATCCTACGGCGTTGAGCTGATCTTCGGCATCCCCGGCGTGCACACGGTGGAACTCTATCGCGGCCTGCCGGCCACGAAGATCCGCCATGTGACGCCGCGCCACGAGCAGGGCGCGGGCTTCATGGCCGACGGCTATGCGCGCGTGACCGGCAAGCCGGGCGTCTGCTTCATCGTGACCGGTCCTGGCATGACCAACATCGCCACCGCCATGGGCCAGGCCTATGCCGACTCGGTGCCGATGCTGGTCATCTCGGCGGTAAATGCACGCGATCAGCTGGCCATGGGCCAGGGGCGGCTGCATGAACTGCCCTCGCAGCGCAATCTGGTGGCGGGCGTTGCCGCCTTGAGCCATACGCTGCTCGACCCCGCCCAGCTGCCCGAGGTGATGGCGCGCGCCTTCACGGTGTTCAACTCGGCGCGCCCGCGCCCCGTCCATATCGAAATCCCGCTCGACGTCATCGTCGCGGAGGCCGGTCATCTGTCGGCAGACGCCTGGCCGTTGCCCGGCCGCGCCGCCGCCGATCCCGCGGCAATCGACAAGGCCGCCGCGATCCTCAAGGGGGCGAAGCGCCCGATGATCGTCGCCGGCGGCGGTGCCGCCGATGCGGCGGCCGAGATCACGGCGATTGCCGAAAAGCTCGATGCGCCCGTCTTCATGACGATCAACGGCCGCGGCATAATGAAACCCGGCCATGCGCTGACGCTGACGGGCAATCTCAGCATGGAACCGCTGCTGGCGGAACTTGCGGCCAGCGATGCGATCCTCGCTATCGGCACGGAGTTCGGCGAGACGGAGATGTATCCCGAGCCGAAGCCGCTCTCCTTCGGCGGTCCGCTCATCCGCATCGATATCGATCCGGCGCAGATCGTCACGGGGCTGCGCGCCGACGTGCCGATCGCTGCTGACGCCAAACTCGCCGCCGCGGCGCTCAATGCTGCGCTCGGCGAAGCAAGAAAGGCCGGCGATGGCGCTGCCCGCGCCAAGGCGGTCCGGGAGAAGGTCGATGCCGGTCTCTGGCCCGCCTGCCGCACGCATGGCAAGCTGATGGCGATCATCAGCAAGACCTTGCCGGATGCCACGGTGGCGGGCGACCAGACGGAGCCGGTCTATGCGGTCAACCAGTTCTATCAGGCGCCGCAGGTACGCTCCTTCTTCAACTCGTCGACCGGCTACGGCACGCTGGGCTACGGCCTGCCG
>CBFGOD010000316.1:0-5656 GCA_965650295.1 uncultured Shinella sp.
AACTGGCCGTCGGTGCCCAGCACAAGCTGCCCTACCTGCATGTCGTCGTGAACAACTCGTATCTCGGCCTCATCCGCCAGGCCCAGCGCGGCTTCAACATGGATTTCGAAGTCTCGCTCGCCTTCGACAACATCAATGCCACCGCCGACTCGGAAGCCGGCTATGGCGTCGATCATGTCGCGGTCGCCGAAGGTCTCGGCTGCAAGGCGATCCGGGTGCGCAGCCCCAACGAGTTCCAGGAAGCCTTCAGCACGGCCGAAAAGCTGATGAAGGAACATCAGGTTCCCGTCGTCATCGAGTTCATCCTCGAACGCGTCACCAACATTGCCATGGGCGCCGATATCAACGCTGTCGTCGAGTTCGAGGAACTGGCAGAACGCGGCGAAGATGCGCCCACCGCAACGCTGGCCGCACTGCTGGATTGATTACAAGCATTTCCAGGAAAAGTGCGAAGCGGTTTTCCGTCCGGAAATGCGAAAGAACAGGAGAAGAAAATGCCGAAATTTGCGGCCAACCTGACCATGCTCTTCAACGAGGCGCCCTTCATGGAGCGCTTCGCCCTCGCCGCCAAGGCGGGCTTCGAAGGGGTCGAATATCTCTTCCCCTACGAGTTCGACAAGGACGCGATCCGTGCCGCTCTCGACCTGCATGGCCTGACGCAGGTGCTGCACAACCTGCCGGCCGGCAACTGGGCAAGCGGCGAACGCGGCATCGCGGTCCTGCCGGATCGTGTCGACGAGTTCCGCCGCGGCGTGGCTTCGGCCATCGATTATGCGACGGCACTCGGCTGCAAACAGGTCAATTGCCTCTCGGGCATCGCCCCGGTGGGTGTCTCGCACGAGGTGCTGCGATCGACCTTCGTCGCCAACCTGAAGCTGGCAGCGAATGAACTCGGCAAACACGGCATCAAGCTGCTGATCGAGCCGATCAACCGCTTCGACATTCCGGGCTTCTATCTCAACACGCCGGATCAGGCCGCCTCGATCATCGCGGAGGTCGGCTCCGACAATCTCTACATCCAGTACGACCTCTACCACCAGCAGCGCACCGAGGGTGAACTGATCGGCACGTTCAAGAAGCACCAGGCACAGATCGCCCATGTGCAGCTTGCCGACAATCCGGGCCGCAACGAACCGGGCACCGGCGAGATCGCCTATCCCTTCGTGTTCAAGACGCTGGATGCGCTCGGCTACGACGGCTGGATCGGCTGCGAATACAAGCCGCGCGCCACCACCGAGGAAGGGCTCGGCTGGCTGGCTGAAGTCGGCCGCTAAGCCAAACATATAGTTTCAAGATTGGGAGTTTAGATCATGGCGAATATCGGTTTCATCGGCCTCGGCATCATGGGCACGCCCATGGCGCGCCATCTGCAGAATGCCGGCCACACGGTCATCACCTCGAAGTTCCACATCCCGCCGCACAAGGATCTGGTCGATAACGGCCTCAAGATCGTCGACAGCCCCAAGGCGCTGGCCGAGACCGTCGACACGATCATCCTCATGCTGCCCGACACCCCGGAAGTGCAGGACGTGCTGTTCGGCGAAAACGGCGTCTCCTTCGGCCTGAAGGCCGGCAAGCTCGTCATCGACATGAGCTCGATCTCGCCGATCGCCACCAAGGAATTCGCCAAAAAGGTTCGCGAGACCGGTGCCGAATATGTCGACGGCCCGGTTTCGGGCGGTGAAGTCGGCGCCAAGAACGCCTCGCTGTCCATCATGGCCGGCGGCTCGCAGGAAAGCTTCGACCGGGCGCTGCCGCTCTTCCAGCTGATGGGCAAGAATATCACGCTCGTCGGCGATTGCGGCGACGGCCAGGTGACCAAGGTCGCCAACCAGATCATCGTCGCCTTGACCATCGAAGCGGTAGCCGAAGCCCTCGTCTTCGCCTCCAAGGCCGGCGCCGACGCTGCGCGCGTCCGCGAAGCGCTGATGGGCGGTTTTGCCTCCTCGCGCATTCTCGAAGTGCATGGCGACCGCATGGTCAAGCGGACTTTCGATCCTGGCTTCCGCATCTCGCTGCACCAGAAGGACCTCAACCTGGCCCTCCAGGGCGCCAAGGCGCTGGGCGTTTCGCTGCCCAACACCGCCTCGACGCAGGAACTCTTCAACCAGTGCGCCGCCCATGGCGATGCCGGCCTCGATCACTCAGGTCTCGTCACGGCGCTGGAGCGCATGGCGAACCACGCCGTCGCATGACGGCCTGACCGGGCGGGGAGGGGAGCCCCGCCCGGTCACCCATCTGGAGGAGACATGACCCCTCATCCCGCCGCGCCGTCTCTCTTCCGGGAAGCGGTGCGGCTTGCGGATGAGGGGTTATGTTTTATAAGACCTGCGCACCGCAGACTTGGAGGAACCCGATGCCCGCTATCGCAGACCCGCGCGCCTTTCTCGAAACCCTGTTTTCCGTCGCGGTCGCCGCCGCTGACCCGGATAAGGTGCTTGCCGCCAACCTACCGGAAAAGCCGAGGGGTCGCACGGTGGTGATCGGTGCCGGCAAGGGTGCGGCACAGATGGCCCGCGCCTTCGAGCGCCTGTGGGATGCGCCGCTGACCGGCGTGATCGTCACGCGCTATGGCTATGCCGTGCCCTGCGAACGCATCGATGTCCTCGAAGCCGCCCATCCCGTGCCCGACGACAGCGGCCTGCTCGCCTCCGGCCGCCTGATGGCCGCCGTGCGCGGCCTGACCGAAGACGACCTCGTCGTCGCGCTGATTTGCGGTGGCGGTTCGGCTCTCCTGCCGGCGCCCGCCGGCGACCTGACGCTCGCCGACGAGATCGCCGTCAACAAGGCGCTCTTGGCCTCCGGTGCGCCGATCAGCGCGATGAACGCCGTGCGCAAGCAGGTTTCGCGCATCAAGGGCGGCCGGCTTGCCGAGCTTGCGCATCCCGCCCGTGTCGTCTCGCTGGTCGTGTCCGATATTCCCGGTGACAATCCCGCCCTCGTCGCCTCCGGCCCGACCATCGCTGACGCCACCACGCGCGCCGACGCGCTGCGTCTCATCGAGCGTTACCGCCTCGAGCTGCCCGAGGCCGTCATGCGCCATATCCAGGGCGGCAAGGACGAGCCGCCGCTGCCGAGCGACGCGCGGTTTGCCCGCAACGAGGTGAAGCTGGTCGCGTCCGCCGCCGTATCGCTTGAGGCCGCCGCCGAAGCCGCCCGCAAGGCCGGCGTCGAGGCCGTCATCCTCTCCGACGCCATCGAAGGCGAGGCCGCGGAAGTCGGCCGGGTGCATGCTGCGATCGCCGCGGAAGTCGTGCGCCGCGACCGGCCGTTCAAAAAGCCCGTCGTCATCCTCTCGGGCGGTGAAACCACCGTGACGATCAAGGGCAAGGGCAAGGGCGGCCGCAACGGCGAATTCCTGCTCTCCTTCGCCTGCGCCACCGATGGCCTCGAGGGTCTTTACGCGCTTGCCGCCGATACGGATGGCATCGACGGATCGGAAGACAATGCCGGCGCCTTCGCCGACGGCACCACTGTCGCCCGCCTCGCCGACAAGGGCAAGGACGCCGCCGAATTCCTCGCGCGCAACGACAGCTGGTCCGTCTTCGACGCGCTGGGCGATCTTTTCGTACCGGGACCAACAGGCACGAATGTCAACGATTTCAGGGCCATCCTCATCCAGTAGCCCAAACGAAAACAGCCCCGGTTTCCGGGGCTGTTTTGTTATAGACGGTACATGTCCACAGTCGTTATCCTCGGCCTTGAGCCGAGGATCCACGCGGCTGGCGCGGCGGTGGATGCCCGGGTCAAGCAACCCTGGTCGTTATGGCGCGAAGGCTGGGCCTGTGCGAGAATTGCGTTTAGGATTGCGATGAGCTTTCGCACGGTTGCGATCATGGCGAGCTTGAAGGTTTTCCGCGCGCTCTGAGCTTTTGATAGAAGCCGGCAAGCACGGAATCATTGACCCGATGGGCCGGCGATCGCGATGTCGATGACGTTCGTGGGGAGGAGGGCCACGCGCATCGACGTACACCCAAACGCCCGTGACGGTGGCGGTGTAAGCGAGGTATTAAACCCCACCCTCTTCCGGCGGATAGAGATGCGTCTCGCCGCGAAAATCGCGCAGGCGGAAACAGCCGTCGTCGGCCTCTTCCACTGCCATGGAATCGGCCCGCACCTTGCCGTGGCCGCCGGGGATGTCGAGGATATAGGCGGGCTGGCAGAGGCCGGAGATACGGCCGCGCAGGCGCTCCACGAGCGCGCGGCCTTCGGCGAGCGACAGGCGGAAATGCGCCGTGCCGGGCGCGAGGTCCGGGTGGTGCAGGTAATAGGGCTTTATCCGGTTCTCGACGAAGGTGCGCATCAACGCGGCCAGCACATCCGCGTCGTCGTTGACGCCCTTCAGGAGTACCGTCTGGCTGATCATCACCAGGCCGGCATCGACGATGCGGGCGATGGCGGCGCGGGCGTCCTCGGTGAATTCGCGCGGATGGTTGGCGTGCAGCGCGACATAGGTGGTCTTGCCGGAGGCCTTTAACGCGTCGATCAGCGCGGCATCGACCCTCGCAGGATCGACGACCGGCACGCGGGTATGGAAGCGCACGATCTTCACATGGTCGATCGCGGCAAGGCGTTTCATGATGTCGCTGAGACGCCGCGGTGACAGCACGAGCGGATCGCCGCCCGTGAGGATCACCTCCCAGATTTCCGGCCGGCCGGCGATATAGGCGATGGCGGCATCGAGGGCGGCCGGCGTCAGCGTGCCGAGGCCTTCCGGTCCGACCATCTCGCGGCGAAAGCAGAAGCGGCAATAGACCGGGCAGATATGCACGGCCTTCAGCAGCACGCGGTCGGGATAACGGTGCACGATGCCCTCGACGGGGCTGTGCGCGAGGTCGCCGATCGGGTCGGCACGCTCTTCCGGCAGCGTCACCAGCTCGGCCGCATCGGGCACGAACTGGCGGGCGATGGGATCGAAGGGATCGTCGGCATTTATGAGTGCGACGAGCGGCGGCGTGACGGCGACCGCATAGCGCTCGGCGACGGCAGCGGTTTGCGCGCGCTTGTCTTCCCGCACGAGACCGGCGGTGACGAGATCGTCCACGGTGGAGAGGCTGCGGGCTGCCGTCACGGCGCGGTCTCCGCAACGGGCGCCCAGATCACCTGGTCGATGCGCGACGCGCCCGTCGCCAGCATGACCAGCCGGTCGAAGCCAAGCGCGATGCCGCTTGCCTCGGGCATCACCGCAAGCGCCGCCAGAAAATCCTCGTCGAGCGGATAGGTCTCGCCATAGACACGGGCTTTTTCGGCCATTTCCAGCTCGAAGCGGCGGCGCTGCTCGGCGGCGTCGGTGAGTTCGCCGAAGGCGTTCGCCAATTCCACGCCGCAGGCGTAGAGCTCGAAACGCTCGGCAACGCGGCGATCATGTGGGACGGGGCGGGCCAGCGCCGCTTCGGCCGTCGGGTATTCGCAGAGAAGGGTGGCGCGGCCGAAGCCGAGTTGGGGCTCGACCTTCTCCACCAGCACGCGGCTGAACAGATCGGCCCAGGTGTCATCCTCGGCAACCCGCAGGCCCGCAGCGCGCATGGCCGTAGCAAGCTTCTCGCGATCCGTCGAACCATCGGCATCGATCGTCGCCAAGAGATCGATGCCGGCATGGCGCTGGAAAGCGGCCGCCACCGTCAACCGCTCGGGCGCAAGTATCGGATCGCAAGTG
>CBFGOD010000317.1:0-5656 GCA_965650295.1 uncultured Shinella sp.
ATGGCCTTGCCGGCCATGTCGCCCTTGACGCGCACGATGCGGCGCTCCGAATGGGCGGCTTCGCGCGAAAGCATCAGCTTGCCTTCGAGATCGCGGTCGAAGGGCACACCGTAATCGAGCAGGTCGTGAATGCGCGACGGCCCCTCGGAGACCATGAAGCGCGCCATCTTCTCATCGACGATGCCGGCACCGGCTTCCAGCGTGTCGGCGACGTGCTTGTCGAACGTATCTCCGGGGCTCATGGCCGCCGCGATACCGCCCTGCGCCCAGGCGGACGACGCGCCCTGCCCGATGGGGGCGGCAGCGAGGATCGTGACGGGACGCGGCGCGAGTTTGAGCGCGCAGAACAGGCCGGCGAGGCCGCCGCCGACGATGACGATATCGTCGATGCCGTTCCAGGATTGCGGGCGGAAACTGTCAATGGGCATGCTTTTCTCCTCCAGCGCTTCGGTCCCGCCAGTTTGCCCCTCACCTGCCTGCCGGCATCCTCTGCCCGCGAGCGGGGCAAGGAACGATGGGCTCACCGTTCTGCCCCTTCTCCCCGCCTGCGGGGAGAAGGTCCCGGCAGGGGGATGTGGGGCGACGCGTGCGCTTCCCTACTGCTTCAAATTCACCATCCGCTCGACGGCGAGGCGGGCGCGGTCGGCGATTGCCGGATCGACCAGAACCTCCTCCGTCATGTTCACCAGGCTGTCGAGGATCTTCGGCAGCGTGATGCGCTTCATGTGCGGACAGAGATTGCAGGGCTTGATGAAATCGACGCCGGGCAGTTCCGCCTGGATGTTGGACGCCATCGAGCATTCGGTGACGAGCAGCACGCGCGAGGGCCTGTTGTCCTTCACATAGTTGATCATGCCCGATGTCGAGCCGGCGAAATCGCAGACGGCGATGACATCAGGGTGGCATTCCGGATGGCCGATGATCTCGATGCCGGGATGGGCTTCCTTGTATGACAAGAGTTCGGCCGCCGTGAAGCGCTCATGCACCTCGCAATGGCCTTTCCAGGTCAGGATCTTCTTGTTGGTCTGCTTGGCCACGTTCATCGCCAGATATTCGTCCGGGATGCAAAGAACGGTGTCGCTCTCCAGGCTTTCCACGATGGCGAGCACGTTGGACGAGGTGCAGCAGATATCCGTCTCCGCCTTCACATCCGCCGAGGTGTTGACATAGGTGACGACGGGCACGCCGGGGTAACGCTGCTTCAGCAGGCGCACATCCTCGCCGGTGATCGATTCCGACAGCGAGCAGCCGGCGCGCGAATCCGGGATCAGCACGGTCTTTTCGGGGTTCAGCAGCTTCGAGGTCTCGGCCATGAAATGCACGCCGCACTGGATGATGATCTCGGCATCGACCTTGCCGGCATCGCGGGCAAGCTGCAGCGAATCGCCTACGATATCGGCAACGCAGTGGAAGATTTCCGGCGTCTGGTAATTGTGCGCCAGAATGACGGCGCCGCGCTCGCGCTTCAGCCGGTTGATGGCGGCGACATAGGGCGCGTAGACAGGCCATTCGAAGGCGGGGATGAACTGCTTCACTTTCTCATAAAGGTGCTCCGTCTCGCGAGCGATTTCGGGCGTGAAGGTGAGATCGGGCTTTTCCAGGACACCGAAACGCTCGGCGGCAGTCAGCGTACGCGCGGCGGCGGCTTCTGCCGCATGCGAAACCAGATCGGTCATGGAACCCTCCCTCTCCTCCGCCGCTTCCGGCGGGGCGGTTATTTTGCTCACTATGAGCATAATAGCCTTAAAACAAAACCGGCATTGCCGGTGCCTTTGATTTAGAAACTTTTGTGACGGTTTGCAAGAAGTGCTGCCCGGAAATACTTGCCGGGCAGCGCCATTTCCTTGACTTCAGGCGACAGCGGGACGCGGCACGCCCTTTTCCTGGATCGGCCAATGCACCGCGGCCGCGAAGATGCCGAGCGCGACGCCGAGCCACCACACCGGATCATAGGTGCCGAACTGGTCGTAGAGATAGCCGCCCATCCACACGCCGAGGAACGAGCCGATCTGGTGCGACAGGAAGACGATACCGCCCAGCAGGCCGAGATGCTTCGTGCCGAACATGATGGCGACGAGGCCGTTGGTCGGCGGCACCGTGGAGAGCCAAAGCAGGCCCATGACGATGGCGAAGATGATGACGGAGGCCGGCGATTTCGGCAGCAGGATGAAGGCCGAGACGGCCACCGAGCGGGCAAGATAGATATAGGCGAGGAAATAGGGCTTCGAATAGCGCTGGCCGATGACGCCGGCGGCGAGCGAGCCGATGATGTTGAAGAAACCGATCAGCGCCAGCGCGATCACCGCATAGCGCGCATCGATGCCGAGGTCACCGAGATAGGCCGGGAAATGCGCGGTGATGAAGGCGACCTGATAACCGCAGACGAAGAAGCCGGAGACGAGCAAAAGATAGCTGCGATGGCCGAGCGCTTCCTTGAGCGCCTCGCCGATCGTCTGCTTGTATTCGTTGGCGGACGCTATGCCGGATGAGGAATTGCCGCGCAGCGGAATGGCGATCAGCGGCACGAGCAGCATCAGCATGCCGAGATAGACGAGGCTGTCCGACCAGCCATAGGCGCTGATCAGACCCTGCGACAGCGGCGCAAACAGGAACATGCCGGCAGACCCCGCCGCCGTGCAGATGCCGAAAGCCATGGAGCGCTGCTCGGGCGTGACATTGCGCGCGAAGGACGACAGCAGGATGCCGAAGGAGCCGGAGCCGACGCCGAGGCCGACCAGCACGCCGCCGCCGATATGCAGCCAGAGCGGCGAGGTTCCAAGCGACATGAGGAACAGGCCGAGCGCATAGACGAGGCCCGAGATCAGCAGCACGCGCCAGGTGCCGAACTTGTCGGCAATGGCACCGAAGAACGGCTGGCTGACGCCCCAGGCTAGGTTCTGGAAGGCCATGGCGAGGCCGAAGGTCGTGCGGTCCCAACCGGTATCCTGCAGCATGGGCAGCTGGAAGAAGCCCATCGCCGAGCGCGGGCCGAAGGTCAGCACGGCAATCAGCGAGCCGGCGATGATGATGAGCCAGGGCATCGGCCGGCTCGCGGCAGGCGCCGCAACGGTAGAGGGGGCGGACATGAGCGTCTCCAAATCAAGTGCCCGAAACCTACGTCGCACCATCAATTAACAAAAGCGAATTTAATTGACCGAGCGATCAGCCCCATTGATGGGATATTTCGATTCAAGCGGCCCGCGGATGTGCTTGACGCGGAACGATTTTGGGCGCATCCCACCCTCAGGTGTCACAGGACGCCAATTGAACCCGGATAAGATCAATGGACCCCGACAGTCGACTATCGAGAGCGATCGAGCGACCCGTCCGGTAGCAGCGTTTCGGCTTGCTCCGGATGGCGAGAGCGCCCTCCAAGGAGCAAAGCATGCTGCAGATCTATGCCCGCAAGGCTGACCGTTTTTGCCTGCGCGAAATTTCCAATCCCGCAATCGAACAGGCCATCGCGCCTGCCCTCTGGTACGACCTTCTCAACCCGTCCACGGAAGAGGTGAAGACCGTCGAGGCTGCCCTTCATATTGCCATGCCGACGCGCGAGGAGATGGAGGACATCGAGCTTTCCGCCCGCCTCTATCAGGAGGACGGGGCCGCCTTCATGACCATGACGGCGCTGACCAATCTCGACAGCGACGAGCCGGCCAAGACGCCGATCACCTTCATCCTGCGCGGCCCGACGCTCGTGACGGTCCGCCATGCCGATGCAAAGCCCTTCGCCACTTTCTGCGCACGGGCGTTGCGCGGCAACGGTCACAGCTATGAGAACGGCGAGGATGTCATGCTCGGCGTCATCGAGGCCGTGATCGACCGCATGGCGGATGTGCTGGAGCGGCTGGGCAACGAGATCGACGGCATCTCGCGTGAAGTCTTCCGCAGCAAGAAGGCCTCCTCCACCACCTCGAGGCGCTGATCGAACAGCTCGGCCGCAAGGGCGACTTCTTGAGCGGCGTGCGCGAAAGCCTCGTCAGCATTTCCCGCCTCGTCGCCTATCACGCGGCGCTGGAAACGCCGACGCGCAAGCCCTCGAAGGAAATCCGCCAGCTGGTGAAGCTCGTGCAGCGCGACGCCGCTTCGCTCGGCGACCACGCCGCGTTCCTGTCGGGCAAGATCAACTTCCTGCTGGATGCGACGCTCGGCCTGATCAATCTCGAGCAGAACCAGATCATCAAGATCTTCACCGTCGCCTCGGTGGTCTTCCTGCCGCCGACGCTGGTCGCGTCGGCCTATGGCATGAACTTCGAGCTGATGCCCGAGCTGCAATGGCACTTCGGCTATCCCTACGCCGTCGGCCTGATGATCATCTCGGCGCTGATGCCCTATCTCTACTTCAAGCGGCGCGGCTGGGTTTGACGGTGCGAAGGGCCGATTACAGCCAGTTTTCGGCCCTCAGCCCCGGCATGCGGGCAAATTCCCTGAGATTGTTGGTGACGACGATCAGCCCCTCGCTGCGGGCATGGGCGCCGATCTGCATGTCGTGCGGACCACAGGGCGTGCCCGCCCGCTCCAGTTCGGCGCGGACTTGCCCGTAGTGCGCTGCGGCCTTGTCGCCGAAGGGCAGGACCTCCAGCCGCGCCACGAAATGCGCGATCGCGGTCAAATTTTCAGCACGACGGGCTGATTTTTCCGCGCCATAGTGAAGTTCTCCAAGGGTGATGCTCGATATGCAAAGCTGTTCGGCCAGCGCATTGAACTTTTCGCGCACGGCTGGCGGATAGGTCTTCATCACGTAGATGCAGATATTTGTATCGAGCATATAGGCCAGCATCAGAACGTCTCGCGCTCTTCCGCCGCCGGCTGCGCCCGCTCGCTCAGGAAATCATCGCTAACACGCGGTCCGTTGAGAAACAGATCATCCCACCGCTGGCCCTGCGGGACAATGACACGGCTGCGACCGATCTTGAGTATATCGACCTGATGCACATCCTCAGGAAAGGCGACCGCTTTCGGAAGGCGCACGGCCTGGCTGCGGTTGCTGGTGAAAACGGTCGAATTGGCCATGCACCGCTCCTATGTGATATCCCTATGGGATATACATAAGGTAAAGGCGCAGAAACCGCAAGATTTCACCGCTAAGCGCGCACCTTCATCGGCCAGCGTTCGGTGCGCGTCTTCGTCACGCGCACCGTGTCACCGAGGCGTATTTCGCCTTCGCCGCGCGGCACGGCGTTCCAGCCGAAGAGCACGCCGGGCACACGGCGGTCGGCGGACATGCGCTTTTCGGCGAGGCCCTGGATGGGATTGCCGCCGATGCGCTCGCCGGTCATCTGGTCCTGCGTGGTCATGATGCAGCGCGCACAGGGTTTGACGAAATCGAAGAGGATGCCATTGATCTCGATCGCTTCCCAAAAATCCTCGTCCCAGGGATCGTCGCAGGAGACGAGGATATTGGTGCGGAAGCGGTCCATGCCGACCGGCTCCTGGCCCTTGGCGACCAGCGTCCGGTTGAGATCGTCAAGCGAGCCGGTCGTGGTGTCGAGGATGGGGAAACCATCGGCGAAGCCGACGGGGACCGGCGTTTCGGCCCAGTCCTCGCCCTCGGTGCGGTGCGCCAGCGCGTCCATATGGACGAGCTTGACCGGACGCTCGCGCCAGTCGGACAGCACGTCGTTGACCGCCTCGTCGGCGACGGCGGCGTTGACGG
>CBFGOD010000318.1:0-5647 GCA_965650295.1 uncultured Shinella sp.
GACGGCGATCGGCGCCTTGATGGATGAATCAGCTTCATAGCCGATCAGGGTGAAGTCCTCGAATTTGAAGGAGAAAAGGTCCTTTACATCGGGGTTGATCTTCATGAACGGAAGCGTTTTCGGCTTGCGCGTCATCTGCGTGCGCACCTGCTCGAAATGGTTGGCATAGATATGCGCATCGCCGAGCGTGTGCACGAAATCACCCGGCTGCAGCCCCGTCACCTGCGCCACCATCATGGTCAGCAGCGCGTAAGAGGCGATATTGAAGGGCACGCCGAGGAAGATATCCGCCGAGCGCTGATAGAGCTGGCAGGAGAGCTTGCCGTCCGCCACATAGAACTGGAACAGGCAATGGCACGGCGGCAGCGCCATCTCGTCGACGAGCGCCGGGTTCCAGGCCGAGACGATGTGGCGGCGGGAATTCGGATTGCGCTTGATGCTGTCGACGACGGCGACGATCTGGTCGAGATGACGGCCGTCATGGGTCGGCCAGGAGCGCCACTGATAGCCATAGACAGGCCCGAGTTCGCCCTTCTCGTCGGCCCACTCGTCCCAGATGGTGACACCGTTGTCGTGCAGATAACCGATATTGGTATCGCCCTTCAGGAACCACAGGAGTTCATGGATGATCGAGCGCAGGTGCAGCTTCTTGGTGGTCAGGACCGGGAAACCTTCCGACAGTTCGAAGCGCATCTGATAGCCGAAGACGCCACGCGTGCCCGTGCCGGTCCGGTCTCCGCGGTCGGAGCCGTTTTCCATCACATGGGCGAGAAGGTCGAGATATTGCTGCATGGTCGCCGCCGATTCGTTGTCCAGCATAGAATACTAGTGCGCGAACGGCGGCGACCAAAGGGCGAAATGGGATTTCCCCGTTTTCCCCAAGGCTGTGTGTTGTTCAGGTCGAGCCTTTCTCAGGCCAGCGCACCGAGTTTTCCGAGTTCCTTGGCCGTCAGATAGTAGAAGGTGACACGCGATTTCGAGCGGTCGTCGGCCATCGCCTTGCAGACGGCCTCGACCGCCCTGTCGGCGGCGTCGCCCGTGATGCCGAATTTCTTGCCGCACCACTTCTCCTTGACGCGGTCGAGTTCAGCAGGGTCGGAGCAGGAGACCAGAGAGGAGTCGCGGCTGCGCAGCGCGATGCCGAGATGGCTCACGATCTTCTTGACGATGGCCTCGTCGGCACCGCTGTCATATTTGCGGACATCTGCGAGATAATCGGTCATGCTGTCTCCTCCACGGTCCAACGCGGGCGCCGCCGTCATGGCGAGCCTGCCGCCCGACCATGTTTTCACGCCGATGTGGCAAGTCAAGCGCGAATAAACGCCTGCATTGCGGCGTCAGGAGCAACCAAGCTCACCCAAGGTTACGGCTGCGTGCATTTTTGCACTTTCTGAAGGAATCTCGCGTAGGCATAGTTGCAAAAGGCCTGTGCGGCAGGCCCAACCAAACGATGGTCTGCGCCAGGTGAAGCAACTCGAGGATCAATCGCAGCGCTTCCGGCTTGCCTATGGCACGGCCGCGCTTGTTGTCGGCATCCTGACCGCAGGTTGGGGGCTCATCTTCGCCTATATGCAGGCCTGGTCGCTCGCGGTGATGGATGCGGCGGTGGTGGTGACCGCCTTCTCGAGCTTTGCGCTGACGCGTCGTCATCAGCTTTCGGCCGCACTCTTCCTCTCGCAATTCTCCTTCCTCGCGATCATCGTCGTTTTCTGCCTCCTGTTCGACGTGCCAAGCGTCATAGCGCCGCGCGTCTCGCACCTCTTCCTCCTCGTGCTGGCCCTGCTCGGCTACATCAACTATCAGCGCGAAAACTCGCGCCTCCAGCTCGTGCTCATCGCCCTGTGCCTTGCGTCTTTCGTGTTCTTCGCCAGCACGAACCTTACCGTGCCCTTCGCCGACCCGATCGCCGACGCGTTTCGCGTCTACGGCTCCTGGCTGAATACGATCGTCGCCGTCATCATGCTGTGCGGCGGGCTTTATGCCATGCAGAGGGAGTTCGCGCGCAACCTCGACCAGGCCCGCGATCTCAAGGCCGCGCTGACGAACCGGGAATTCGAACTGTTCTACCAGCCACAGGTCGATGAAAGCGGTCTCTTGACCGGCGCGGAAGCGCTCCTGCGCTGGAAACGGCCGGAAGGCGGCTATGTCTCGCCGGCAGATTTCATTCCCATCGCGGAAGCCGCGGGCTTCATGCCCGTCATCGGTGACTGGGTCTTCAATGAATCCTGCAAGACGCTCGTCTTCTGGCAGCAGGATATTGCGACGCGCGACCTCACGCTCTCGGTAAATGTCAGCGTCGATCAGTTCATGAAGGACGATTTCGTCGAAACGGTGCTGGCGCGCCTCACGGCACTGGAGATCGACCCGACGCGCCTCAAGCTGGAGCTGACCGAAAGCATGATGGCCGATGACGTCGATCTCATCGTGCACAAGATGGCCGCGTTGCGCGCCGCCGGCATCACCATATCGCTCGACGACTTCGGCACCGGCTATTCCTCGCTCAGCCACCTGCGCCGCCTGCCGATCCACGAGATCAAGATCGACCGCTCCTTCGTGCAGGAAGCGCCGGGAAACAAACGCAACCAGCTGCTGCTGAAAAGCATTTTCGATATCGCCCACACGCTCGACATGTCCGTGGTCGCAGAGGGTATCGAGACGAAGGAACAGTTTCGCCTGCTGCAATCCTTCGGCTGCACCGCGTTCCAGGGCTATTATTTCGGCCGCCCGCTGCCCCTGCCGGCCTTCCAGGCGCAATGGGCCAATGACGGCGCGCCACCGCTTGCCGAGACCGCCTGATCCACAGGACGATGCAAACTTCCGCAAATCCTTGTCACAAAGCCCTTTTCTTGGGCGGCGGGAATGCCTATATGTGAGGTGCTGCCTCGGCAGCTATGGCAATAAACGGGCGGTGTAATAAACCCATTGGACCCGGGGGCGGTACCCGGCGCCTCCACCAAAAACCGGTCGACCCTTGACGGACCGGCTTTTGATGGGGGCGAAATAGGATCGACAAGGGCGTAAAGATCGACTTTTTGCTCGGCATTGTACCACCGTTATCGGGCTAAACTTGTAGTTGCAAACGACAACTATGCGGAAGCTCGTCTCGCTGCTTAATCGCGGTGTGACACTTCACTCAAAGTCCTGACGGGTCGCACCGGCAGGCGGGGTCCGAAGGCACCTGGCAACAGAAGCCTTCACCTTCTCCAATCCCTTGAAATGGTCTATAGCTGTGCCAGATGACTCGTGCCGGAAGGTGTGAGTAGATATGCAATGCCTGATACAAAGGCAGCAGAAAGAAAGACAGGAACGGATGGCGCAAGACCACATTCGCTACGACATTCTCGCCCAGGACGCGCTGCGCAGCGTCATCCGCAAGGTTTTGTCCGAAGTCGCGGTCACCGGCCATCTGCCCGGTGAGCACCATTTCTTCATCACCTTCCTGACGAACGCCCCCGGCGTGCGCATCTCGCAGCACCTCAAGGCGAAATATGCCGAGCAGATGACGATCGTCGTGCAGCACCAGTTCTGGGACCTCAAGGTCACCGAGAGCCTGTTCGAAATCGGCCTCTCCTTCTCCGATACGCCGGAAAAGCTGGTCATTCCGTTCAACGCGATCCGCGGCTTCTACGACCCCTCGGTGAGCTTCGAGCTGGAATTCGACGTGCCGGCCGTCGAGGAGGAGGAAGAGCACTCCGCCGAGATCACCGCCTATCCCGCCGCCCCTGAAAAGGCCGAGGATAATGGCGACGAGCCGACGCCCCCGACCGGTGGCGACGACAACAAGGGCGGCTCGGTCGTCTCGCTCGATTCCTTCCGCAAGAAGAACTGAGTTTCCGATGAGCGGCGACGTCGTCAATCTTCGCCAGTTCCGCAAACAGAAGGCCCGCTCCGACAAGGAAAAACAGGCCGAGCAGAACCGGCTGACCTTCGGTCGCACGAAGGCCGAGAAGACATTGACGCGCGCCCTCAACGAGAAAGCGGAAAAGACCCTCGATCAGGGCCGCCTCGAGCAATCAGAGCGGCCCGACGAGACGAAGGACTGAAAGCTTTTCAAGCCTTTGCCGGGAAAACCGGAATCGATCTCCCAAACCCTTGAATCGATGCACAAGGCATGATCCGCAAATATTCCACGACGCTACACGGGCACCGCACGAGTTTTTCGCTGGAGCCAGCCTTCCACGACATGTTGAAGGGCATCGCCGACGGGCGGGCGCTGCCGCTGGCCGCCCTCATCCGCGAGATCGACGACACACGCGCCGTGGACGACAATCTCTCCTCGGCGCTGCGGCTCTATGTGCTGGAATGGCTGAAGGAACGGGTCGCCGGCAGCCCGGTCAGTTGACTCCCGGCAGGCCATCGAAATTCAGCTGGCCGCCATCGACCGGCGGCAGATCATCGCCGCGCTCGACACCCTCGCCGGGCGATACAAGGCGGCGCTGTCTGGCTTCATCCTCGGCCTTTCGCGCCTCCTCGGCCGCCCGCTGTTCGGCAAGCCGGCGTGCTTCCTGCTCCGCCTCCTTGAGACGCCGCTCGTCATCCGCAGCCTTGCGGCGCGCACGTTCGGCATCCTCGGCAGCGGCCCGCGTGGAGCGTTCCTGTTCCAGCCGCTCAAGCGCTTCCGCCCTGCGGCGGGCTTCCTCCTCCGCCTGCAAACGTGTCGCCTCGGCAAGCGCTGCCCGCGCCTCGGCACGGGAGCGATAAAGGGCGGCTTCGCGGCGCAGGCGCTGCTTTTCCAGCACATTGGCCTGCAAGGTCTCGACGCGCCGGCGCTCCGTCTCGAAACGGCGCAGCGACAGGAAATTGGCCAGCGGCTGCACATCCATCTCGAAACCGGGCGCCTCGACAAGCCCGCGATATCCAAGCACCACTTCGGGCTCGGCTCCTGCCAGTGCCTCTTCGCCCGCCTTGTAGCTGACGGCAAGGCGCGCCGTCATGGTATCGTCGGCGAGATCGACATCTGCATCGCCGGTCAGTGCCGCCCTGGCATCCTCGGCCGTCACGCTTTGAACGCGCAGCTTGCCGCCGGCCAGCGCGAAGGGAATGCGCACGTCGTCAAAGGTGGCTTCCTTCTGCAACACCGCCTCGGCAGCAAAGCCCGCGACCCGCTCCGGCGTCACGTCCCCTTCAATACGATCCGCATTCGCCAGTAGCGCCGGCAGCGCCGCGGTATCAAGCCCATGCAACGTCAGATCCGAAACATGAACTTCGCCGGAGCCGCTTGCACCCTCGACCATGCTCCGGATGCTCTTGCCCGAGGCATCGACGGCCAGCGTCACATCCGCCTTGCCGGTGGCGACGGCGCCTTGCCGCCCGGCCCAGGCGATCTTCGAGAGATCCGCGCCCGTCAGCCGGGCACGCGCCTCGAAGAGGCCGTTCTCATCGGCATTGGCGACCTTGAGACGGCCCGAAAGCCGTCCACCGAGCCAGCCGCCATCCATGTTATCCAGCGTCAGCTCGCCACCCTTCCACTGGAGATTGCCCTTGAAATCCTCCACCGCGCCATAGAGCCCCGGCCTGAAGGAGCCGGCCGACAGCGCAATCGAGACATCGGCGGCGTCCTGGAGCGGCTGCACCAGCGGCGCGGCATTGAGCCCGCCTTCGACGACATCCTGCATCGGACTGGCAATGGCCTCGGCAAGGAAGGCGA
>CBFGOD010000319.1:0-5593 GCA_965650295.1 uncultured Shinella sp.
AGCACCTGACCACGTTCCTCGACGGTTTGCGCCATGAGGCGCCGATGCTGCTGGTCGAGCACGACATGGACGCCGTGTTCGCGCTGGCGGACCGCATCTCGGTGCTGGTCTATGGCCGCATCATCGCGACCGGTACGGTGGATGAAATCCGCCGCGACCCGGAAGTGCGCCGCGCCTATCTGGGAGAAGCCGCGTGACCCTGCTTTCCCTCAAAGGCCTCGAAACCTTCTACGGCGCCTCGCAGGCGCTGTTCGGCGTCGATCTCGATATCCGCCAGGGCGAGGTCGTCGCGCTGATGGGCCGCAACGGCATGGGCAAAACGACGACGATCAATTCGATCATCGGCCTCGTGCGCCCGCGCACCGGTGCGATCAGCTTCGGCGGCAAAGCGATCTTCGGTATGCGGCCACACCGCATCGCGAGGTTAGGTCTCGGCCTCGTGCCAGAAGGACGGCGCTGCTTTCCAAATCTGACCGTGATGGAAAACCTCGTCGCGACCGCCCGCGGCAGCGACTGGACCTTCGAGAAGGTGGTGGATCTCTTCCCCCGCCTTGGCGAGCGGCGTGATCAATATGCCCGCACGCTCTCCGGCGGCGAGCAGCAGATGCTTGCCATCGGCCGCGCGCTGATGACCAATCCGCGCCTTATCATCCTCGACGAGGCCACCGAAGGCCTCGCCCCCGTCATCCGGCAGGATATCTGGGCAGCAATCCGCAAACTCAAGGCCGCCGGACAATCGATCCTCGTCGTCGACAAGACGCTCTCGGAATTGCTGCCGGTCGCCGATCGCTGCTTCGTGCTGGAAAAGGGCAGGACGGTTTTCGAGGGGGCACCGGCATCGCTGACGCCGGAATTGCAGGATCGTTATCTCGGGGTCTGATCTTCAGGCAGCCGGGATGCCGCCCGCGAGCACTGCGGAATAGGCTTCCGCATCGATATTGCCGCCGGAGATGACGCAGACCACGTTGCCGGTTAGGGCCGGCCGCGCGATGGCCGCGGCAAGTGAGGCAGCGCCCGCGCCCTCGGCGACGATCTTGGCCTTTTTGAACAGCAGGCGCATCGCCTCCGTAACGTCGGCGGGGCTGACGGCGATGGCGCCGTCGATCAGCTCTTTGGCGATCGGCCAGAGCTGCGGCACCAGCGAGGGGCCGCCGATGCTCTTGATGAAGGAGGGGCGGGTCTCGATCGTCACGATCTCTCCGGCCGCAAGCGCTGCGGTGACGGGAGCGGCGCTGTCGTCCTCGGCGGCAAAGACACGCGCCCGTGCGGACATGGCCTTGACGGCGCTGGCGACGCCGGTGGTCATGCTGCCGCCGCCATACGGCGTCAGCACCACATCGACATCGGGCAGGTCTTCGACGATCTCCATGCCGATGGAGCCGTTGCCATCGAGCACTGCCTGATCGGTCACCGGGTTGATCAGCAGCTCCGGCGCCTCCGGCCGGTCCGCGCCGATGATATAGTCCCACCAGGTTTCCGCGCTGATGAAACGCACCTCGCCGCCCAGTGCCCGCACGCCGTCGACCTTGGTCTGCGGCGCGCCGCGATACATGTAGGCGACCATCGGAACGCCGGCGAGGCGCGCCGCCCAGGCCATGCCATAGGCCATGTTGCCGGAACTGGTGACGGCGATGCCGTTGCGAAGGCTTGCCGGATCGCGCGACAGCACGGCATTGAGGGCAGGGCGCAGTTTGAAGGCGCCGATCGGCGAGAGGGTTTCGAGTTTCAGGAAGATCTGTCGGTCCGGCAGGCCGAGATCGAGTTTGACCAGCGGTGTGCGGGCGAGGTGCGGGGCGATGCGTGCCCGCGCCTGCGCGATCGCGTCGAGGCTGGGGCGGTGTGGTGCGGTCATGGCAAAATCCCCGGATGAAGAACCGCGGGCGGTGGTGCCGCCCGCAGCCGAAAATTCAGGTCACGGCCGCGCGGACTGCGAAACGCGCATCCTTCCACGCGCCGGTGCGCAGGATATCCTCGAGGATTTCGACGGACTTCCATACATCGGCATAGCTGACATAGAGCGGCGTGAAGCCGAAGCGCATGGTGGATGGCGCGCGGAAATCGCCGATGACGCCGTGGGCGATCAGCGCCTGCATGATCTCATAGGCGTGCGGATGGCTGAACGAGACCTGGCTGCCGCGCTTGGCGCGGTCGCGCGAGCTTTCGAGTTCCAGGCCATGCGCCGCGCATTTTGCCTCGACGAGGGAAATGAAGAGGTCGGTCAGGCCGAGGCTCTTGCCGCGCAGCGCCGCCATATCGACCTCCTCCCAGATGTCGAGGGCACCTTTCAATGCCCGCATCGACAGGATCGGCTGGGTGCCGCAGAGGAAGCGGAGCATGCCCTTGCCGGCGGCATAGCTTTTTTCGAAGGCGAAGGGCCGGGCGTGGCCCCACCAGCCGCTGAGCGGCTGACTGACATGACCGTGGTGGCGCGTCGCGGCATAGATGAAGGCCGGGGCGCCGGGGCCGCCGTTGAGGTATTTGTAGGTGCAGCCCACGGCGAAATCGACATCGGCGCCGTCGAGATCCACGGGCAGGGCGCCGGCCGTGTGGCAGAGGTCCCAGATGATCAGCACGCCGTGTTCATGCGCCTTCTTCGTCAGCGCCGCCATGTCGCGCAGTTCGCCGGACTTGTAGTTGACATGGTTGACGAGCACGACGGCGACGCTGTCGTCGATGAGTTCCTCGATGGTGTCGGCATCGATGCCTTCGAGGCGCAACGTTCCACCGGGCCGGGTCGAGAGCACGCCTTCGGCCATATAGAGGTCCGTCGGGAAGCTGCCGCCCTCGCTGACGATGACCGAGCGGTCGGGCCGCAGCGCCATGGCCGCATGCAGCGCCTTGTAGATGTTGATCGAGGTCGTGTCGCAGACGGCGGTCTGGCCGGCGGCGGCCCCGATCAGTCGGCCGACGCGGTCGCCCAGCGTCAGCGGCATGTCGAACCAGCCGGCAACGTTCCAGCTGCGGATGAGGTCCTGACCCCATTCCTGCGTGGCGGCCTGCTGCAATTCGGCAAAGGCGGCCTTGGAGGCGACGCCGAGCGAATTGCCGTCGAGATAGATCAGACCATCCGGCAGGATGAAGCGGTCGCGGAAGGCGCTGAGCGCATCGGCTGCATCCATGGCCTCGACGGCGGAAAAGTCGGGAATGGCAGTCATCGGAAATTCCTATTCACGAACGGTTTCGCGGGCGGGTGCGGGGCCGCGGCTGCGCTTGAGGCTCGGCAGGGCCAGCATGGCAAGCACGAAGAGGCCCGTCGCCAGCTTCAGGTCCGGCGGCGGCATGCCGGCGGCAAGGCAGAAGGAGACGAGCTGGTAATAGACGATGGCGCCGACGAAGGGTGCGGCGAGCTGACGCAGCACGCTCTGCTTGCCGACGATGGCCTCGCCGATCATCAGGGCGGCCAGCCCGTTGATGAGAATGCCGAGACCCATATTGACGTCGGCAAAACCCTGCGACTGCACCATCAGCGCACCGCCGGCGGCGGAAAACGCGCCGGCAAGGCCGACGCCGCCGATGGTGGCGAGCCAGACATTGATGCCCTGTGCCTCGGCCATGTCGGGATTGGCGCCGACGGCGCGCACGGCCGTGCCCTTTTCCGTGCGGAAGAAATGCAGGAGCAGCGCGAAGACGACGAGGCCGAAGGCGCCGGCCATCACGATCTTGCTGGCCGGGAAGCCCGGTTGCAGGCCCGGCACCCAGTCGAACACCGTCGTCGAGCCGAAGACCGAGAGGTTGGAGCGGCCCATGATGCGCAGGTTGATCGAATAGAGCATCGTCATCATCAGGATGCCCGCCAGCAGCGTATGGATGCGGAAGCGCAGGTGGATGAAGGCGGTGCAACAACCGGCGACGAAACCGGCGAGAAGCGCAATCAGGATCGCCGGCAGCGGCGACATGCCCGCCGCCATCAGCACGCCGCAGACGCAGCCGCCGAGCGGGAAGGCGCCCTCGCTCGTCAGGTCCGGAAAGCTCAGCATGCGGAAGGGGATCATGATGCCGAGCACGACGAAGGCGAGGATGAGGCTCTGCGCCAGCGTGACGGGAACGAGCGAGACGAAGCTCGCAATTGTGTTTTGCAGGAAATCCATGGGTCTCAGCTCGCCAGAAACATGCGGTCGGTTTTGACGGAGAAATGGCCGATCAGGTCGGGGACCGTGATCGACGTCTTCTCGGCGCCGGCGATTTCGAGACGCACGCGGCCGGCATCGAGCATGATGACCCGGTGGCCGAAATCCACGGCGTGCTGCATGTTGTGCGTCACCATCAGCGTGGTGAGCTTCAGCGCCTCCACGGCGCGGATCGTTGCCTGCATGACGATGTCGGCGGTGCGCGGATCGAGTGCGGCGGTGTGTTCGTCGAGCAGAAGCAGTTCCGGCGAGCCGCCGACCGCCATGATCAGCGACAGCGATTGCCGCTGGCCGCCGGAGAGCAGTTCGACGCGGGTGTCGAGCCGGTTTTCCAGTCCGAGGCCGAGCAGCGACAGCCGCTCCTTGTAGGCGGCGAGGCGTACCGGGTTGAGGCCGCGCCGCAGCGTGCGCTTGTTGGCACGCAGCTCCGCGAGCAGCATGTTTTCGGCCACCGTCATCGACGCGGCAGTGCCCTTCATCGGGTCCTGGAAGACGCGGGCAAGCCGCATGGCGCGCTTGTGCACGGGCATGGCCGTCACATCGTCGCCGTTGATGACGATCTTGCCGCTATCGAGCACCAGCGCGCCCGAGATGGCGTTGAGCATGCTGCTCTTGCCCGCGCCGTTCGAGCCGATGACGACGCCGAATTCGCCCGTTTCGAGCCGCAGGTTGAGATCGTTGAGGGCGGTCTTTTCGTCCGCCTGTCCCTTGTAGAACACTTTTCGCGCCGACTGGATTTCCAGCATGGGCTTCCCCTTTTTATGGGGTGACGGCGCTGAGGCGCCGTCACCGGATAGAAACGCGGTCGGATCAGTCGACGATGCAGCCGCAATCGGCGAGCGAGGCCGGCACTTCGACGCCGAAGGCGGCGAGCGTCTTCTTGGAGATCAGCGCGCGATGGTCCTCATAGGCCGGACGCCAGGGGGCGATGGTCTTCGGGTCCTTGCCCTTCAGGATTTCGGCGGCGATCTTGCCGGCGGCGAGACCGACCTGCTCGTAGTTCACGGCAAAACTTGCCGGCACGACGCCGTCGCGCACGGCACCATCGTCGGAATTGACGATCGGGATCTGTGCCTGGCGGGCAGCGGCCGAAACGGCGGCGATCGCCGGCTGGAGCAGGTTGGAGGCGGGCGTGTAGATCACGTCGGCCTTGCCGGCGAAGGACGCGATGCGCTGCTGGATGTCGTTGACATTGTCGACGCCGACCGCTTCGACCTCGAAGCCGGCCGCAGGGGCCGCTTCCTTGATCTTGTCGAGCACGGCCACGTCGTTGGCCTCACCCGGATTGTACGGCACGCCGAAACGCTTGGCATTCGGCAGCAGCTTGTGGGCGAACTCCATCACGGCGGCGACGTCCTGAAGGTCGGTCGCGCCGGTCATGCCGTCGTCGCCCGCTTCCCAGGAGGGCACCAGCTTGGCGGCGACCGGATCGGCTAAAGCGTCGACGCCGAAGATCGAGACCGCGC
>CBFGOD010000320.1:0-5528 GCA_965650295.1 uncultured Shinella sp.
GCCCAGGTGCCGATGGACGTGCCGACGATAAGGCGCGTGACCGGAATGAGCGCAACGAGCAGGATGATGAAGGGCACGGAGCGGAAGCCGTTGATGACGGCGCCGAGCACGCGGTTAACCCAGAGGTTTTCCGCAATGCCGCCGCGGGCGCTCGCCACCAGCGCGAGGCCCAATGGCAGGCCGAAGACCAGCGAGATGATACCGGAGGCGGCCGTCATCACGACGGTTTCCCAGAGCGAGCGGACGAGAAGTTCAAGCATGATCGGCGACATGGCCGAGGACCTCCACCTGGGCGCCGAGGCGCTCTGCATAGGATACAAGCGACGCGGCCTTTTCGGCCGGCACCGCGAGGAAGAAGCGGCCGACAGCCTGCTCCTGGATATGATCGATGCCGCCATGGACGAGGCGGTAGCCGCCGGGGAACTCCTGCGACAGCCCCTCAAACAGCGGGCCGGTGGCGGCCGGGCCGGCAATATCGATGCCGAGGATCGCCTCGCCGCCAACGTCGGCTACCAGCCTTTCAGCAATGTGTGCGGGAAGCTGCGGGCGGATGCTGCTGAGCAGGCTGCGTGTCGTCTGCGCCTGCGGGCGGGAGAAGACCTGCCAGACCGGCCCCTCCTCCACGATGCGGCCGGCATCGAGCACGGTCACCCGGTCGGCAATGCCGCGAACCACTTCCATCTCATGGGTAATCAGCAGGATGGTCAGGCCGAGCTTACGGTTGATGTCCTTCAGCAGCGTCAGGATCGAGCGGGTGGTTTCCGGGTCGAGCGCGGAGGTCGCCTCGTCGGAGAGCAACAGCGCGGGCTTGGCGGCGAGCGCGCGGGCAATGCCGACACGCTGCTTCTGGCCGCCGGAAAGTTCGGACGGATAGGCCTTCGCCTTGCCCGATAGGCCGACGAGTTCCAGCAGCTCGGCGCCGCGCGCCAGACGCTTTGCCTTTGGCCAGCCCTCGATCTTCAGCGGTAGGGCGACATTCTCTTCCACGGTCTTTGCGGAGAGCAGGTTGAAGTGCTGGAAGATCATGCCGATGCGGCGGCGCAGCGGCTGGAGATCGGCCTCGCCAAGCCCGGTGATCTCGCGGCCCTCGATCTCGATCGTACCGCTGTCCGGCCGTTCCAGCCCGTTGAGGCAGCGGATCAGCGTCGATTTGCCCGCACCGCTGCGGCCGATGATGCCGAGGATCTCGCCGCGGCGGACGGTGAGCGTCACGCCATCCAGCGCCGCCGTCTCGCCGAAGCGCCGGCGCACGTCCGCAAGGCGGATGACATCCGTCTCTTCGGCCGCAGCGGAGGCCGCTTTCCAGGTCACATGTGAGTTCATTGCGCGTCCTTCCGCAAATGCCAAGGCAGCCCGCGACGGCGTTTCAGCGCGTCGCGGGCTGCCGGATTGGCCGTCCGATGTCTAATAGGCGCTGATGCCCGTACCCTTGTAGACGCGGTCGAATTCGGCCTTCACGGCGTCGTTCTGATAGGCTTCGACCAGCGGCTTGACCCAGGGCTCATCCTTCGATTCTTCGCGCACGGCGATGAAGTTGCGGTACGGATTGTCGGCAACCGGTTCCTGCGCGATGCGGTTGTCCGTGCTCAGACCGCTCTTCAGCGCCCAGTCGGTGTTGACCACGGCGGCGTCGAGATCTTCCACCGAGCGGCCGACGATGCCGGCATCGAGCTCCTTGATCTCAAGCTTCTTCGGGTTTTCGGCGATATCGGCGATGGTCGCCAGAATGCCCGTGCCGTCCTTGAGCTTGATCAGGCCCTCGTTCTGCAGGACGCGCAGCGCGCGGCCTTCGTTGGACGGGTCGTTCGGCACGCCGACGACGGCGCCTTCCGGCAGGTCCGCAAGCGTCTTGTGCTTGTTGGAATAGAGGCCGATCGGCCAGACGCCGGTATAGCCGACGGGCACGATCTTGTAGCCATTCGTCTTGATCTGGTTTTCGAGGTACGGCAGGTGCTGGAAGGCGTTGGCGTCGATTTCGCCGCGCTCCAGTGCTTCGTTCGGCTGAGTGTAGTCGTTGAAGACGACGGTCTCGATGGTCAGGCCCTTCTTGGCCGCCTCGGCGGTGACCACGCGCCAGACATCCTCATCCTCACCGGAGATGATACCGACCTTCAGGTCCCTCTTGTCTTCCGCAACGGCGGGACCAGAAACGGAGAGGACCGAGACGGACACGGCGGCAACGGCGAGTGCGGCGAGCGCCGCGCGGCGGGAGAGACGGTTTTTGATGATATTCAACATGATAGCCTGCTTTCGCGATTGGGAGGATCGACGCTCGAAACCGACCCGGTTTCTGGGAGCAAAATCGCAAATGCCGCTTTCGTGAACAACGAATGGCGATTTATTGGGCAGCGCGAACGGGAACTTTCGCTCTCCGGAATGGCCAGAGAACGAGAAAATAATTTCTACTGATTTTATGAAGTACTCGAAACGAAGAAAGCGGCCCGATGGCCGCTCTCTCGTTCAAGATCAGAAACTTGCCTTGAGTTGCAGGCCGGCATTCCAGCGCGGCTTGCTTTCTTCGGCGACCGTCAGGCTGGCGCGCGTATCGACCGCCCAGTTCTCATGGAACTTCCAGCCGACGCGGGCGCCGAGCGAACCGAAGCGACGTGCTTCCCAGCCGCCTGTCGCCTGGCCGACCCAGTCGACATCCGCCTTGACGGCATCGCCATTGCCGAATGTCTGGCCGGCGGTGGCGAAGAGCGAATAATCGACCGTCGGGTTCAGCGCATGCGTCCACATGACGGTGACGTCTGCGGTGTCGGCCGCCGTGCTCTTGCCGGAAAGGGCCGCGGCAAACAGATTGTCGGCGTCAGGCGTTTCCGCATAGGAGGCGACATCGAGTGCCGAGCGGGACAGCCGGAGGGCTGCGGTAAACTCGTTCTGCGTATCCGGCGCATAGGCGACGCCGACGCGCACATGGCCGCCGATCAGCGAGCCGGAAGCCTCGTTCGTGCGGGAAACGAGCCGGCCGGCATTGATATAGTCCCGCGTGTATTTCGCTTCGACATCCGGCGAGCCCCAAATGCCGACCTCGCCAAAGGCCTTCCAGCCGTCATCAAGCGGCACGGCATAGCGCGCGGAGGCGGCAGCGATCAGCATGTTGTCGGCATCGGTGCCGGTCTGGCGCGCATCATAGCCGGCCAGGCCGCCCATCAGGGTGATCTCGTCCGTCGCATTCCAGCGCGCATTGAAGCCCACCATGCCCTCGGTGCCGGCAAAGGCGGAAATATAGTCGTCGCCGGCAAAGGGGTCGGTCAGGCCAAGAATGCGTCCGGCCACGGTATCGACACCGGCCAGAAGCGAGCGGCGCTGCTCGGCAAGGCCATCGAGCGAGCCCTTCACGGATTCGCGGGTCGTGAAACCGATGCGGGATACGTCGAGCGTATCCAGGAAGATCTGCGCAGGGCCGAATTCGCCGTCCTCGCCCGCGGCCGTCAGCAGGATCGAGAGGTCGAGCGTTTCGGAATCGACCGTGCCCATGCGGCGGTTGATTTCGTAATCCTCGGCAACCTCGCCGTCGGGATTGTAGAGGCGAACGCGATCGCCCTTCTTGCCGCCGTCGAGCGTCACGGTCTGATCCTCCGTCTTCGTGACGAAGCCGCGATAATCGACGGAAAACACCGAATAACCCTTGGCCTGCGTGACCGGCGCGGAGAGCGAGCAGGTCGTGCGGCCCGGACCTTGCGTGCGGTCGCTGATGGCGAAAAGGGAATCGAAAAGGAAGCTGGTGGAATTCCTGTCCGGCGACAGGGTCGTGGAAAAGGTGCCCGGCGCACAGCCGTTGGCAGCCTGGGCGGAACCCGCCGCGAGCACGAGACCCGTCAGGATCAGCGCACGATTTGCCTGTTTCAGAACCGTCAAAACTTCACCCGGTCTTAGTGATTTACAAGGGAGCGGCCCGAAGGCCGCCCCGATTTGCGCAGTCCGTTGTTAACGGCTTAGCGGCACTTGCGCCATTGCAGCTGGTAGATGATCGCAGCCTTGACGTCCTGCGTATCGACCGTTGCCATGGCTTCCTGATTGCGCGTCGTCGAGACTCGTATCGAGGAGTTGGTGCGCAGGTTGACGTCCTGGCCACAGGGCGACCAGACGAGGGCGTCGGCGACAAGCTTGTTGGTGATCAGGTAGTCGTCTTCCTTCGGACCGGTGAAGGTCTTGGCAAAGGACGGGCCACGCGAGCCGGCGAAGAAGTATTCCACGCTGAACTGCGAACGGGCGCCGCGCGGCAGCTGGTTGAAGCCGCGATAGTCGATGGCCAGAACCGAAACGCTGCGGCCCTGCGGCACGTGAACCGGGATCGCGACGTTGCAGGTCTTGCGGTCCAGCGACTTGCCGGTGTCGCCGCCGGCCTGGACGATATATTCGTCGAACAGCAGGCTGAGCGACTTGGAATCGGGGCTGAGCGTTGCCGAGACGCTGTTGGACGGGCAGCCGCTGCCGCCGTAGCCCGGCACGCCGAGCGAAATGTCATCTGCATGGGCAACGGCTGCAAAGCCGAGAACGCCGATCATAGCACCAATAATCTTCATGATTCTTCCTCTCGCAAGCCATAGCGGCTTCTGCGTTGCATATTCGGACATGCACCCTGAACCGTGTCTGAGCGGATCATTCAGGGCGAGTTCACCCAAAGGGATATAAACGGATGGTAAAGATTATATTAAGCATTTGACGGATCCGGTTGCTCGCACCAGTAGAAACGCAACCTTGGCGCGTTCAATCGCGTCATCATCCTCCCCCTTCCCGAAGGTCATCGCTCTTTACCGGTACAATCGGGTACCAGCCCAAGCGGAATGTGCGGGCGCAAAAAGAGTTCCTGCGAAGACCTGTCCAAAATCATGCACAGGCGTGCAGGATTGCGTGCAAAACATCGCGCCTCAGATGCCAAAATGCTCATATAAACCCTTGCAGAATCCCGCATTTTCCGGAAAAAGACGGGCCTGGCCCTGCCCCCGTATCACTGTGGGGCAAGCCGCACGCCGTGCAACAGGATCCGTGGGGAAAGGCGACGTGTCGACCGTGAGGGACAAAGCGAAAAAATCCTCGGTCAGCGCCTTGCGCGTCGCCGAACTTGCCGGCGTTTCCCGCTCGGCGGTTTCCCGCACCTTCACCGATGGCGCCAGCGTATCGCCGACAACCCGCACAAAGGTGCTCGCGGCGGCGGAAAAGCTTGGCTATCACGTCAACCATCTCGCGCGCGGGCTCATTCATCATCGATCCGGCATCGTCTGCCTGATCGTCGCGGAGCTGGAATCGCCCTTCCAGGCGAATGTCGTGGAGACCACGACGCGCAAGCTGCAAGCGATCGGCAAGGTCGTGATGGTGCTGAACACCGCCGGCCAATCCGACAATGTCGCGGCGGCGCTGCGCCAGACACTGAACTACCGCGCCGACGCCACCGTGGTCGTCTCCGGCATGCCGCCGGTATCGCTGATCGAAACCTGTATCGAAAACGGCCAGCGTGTTCTGCTCATCACCCGCGACGACCCGGTCGAGGGGCCGGAATGTGTGCTGGTGGAAAACGAGGCGGC
>CBFGOD010000321.1:0-5502 GCA_965650295.1 uncultured Shinella sp.
TCACCGAAGCGCCGTGGGGCGGTTATAAGCAGTCGGGCATCGGCCGCGAACTCGGTCGCTGGGGCCTCGACAACTATCTGGAGACCAAACAGATCACCCGCCTCGTCAGCGAGGAAGCATGGGGGTGGTATCTCAAATGACCTTCGATAAGACGCTCGATATCCTGCTCGTCCATTGCCAGGGCGAAAACGGCAATGTCCTCATCGGTGGTGCGCCCGACATTCCAGGTGCGACCATTCTCGACAAGATGAACCATCTGAACAATGTGGACCCGTCGTTGCGTCTCTTCCTGACGCGCGAGCCGCGGGCGCAGGTCGTCCACACGACAAACCTCCTTTTGCCACCCACCCGGCCGGATGCCGATGCGGCCTTCATCGTCCTGCAGCCGGACCGCGCCCATCCGATGTCGGGTTCCAACTGCATCTGTGTCGTGACCGCGCTTTTGGAAACCGGGCGTATCGAAATGATTGAGCCGGAAACGGTCGTGCGGCTGGATACGGCGGCGGGGCTGATCGTCGCCCGTGCGCATTGCGAAAAGGAGAGATGCCTCTCGGTCAGCCTCGACAATGTCCCGGCCTTCGTCCATGCGCTGGATATTGCAATAGACACGCCGAGATGGGGGGCGATCACGGCCGACATCGCTTTTGGCGGCGTCTTCTACGCTCAGATCGATGTGGCGCACGTGGGACTAAGCATCGTGCCCGAAGCGGCTCGCGCGCTTGCCGAGGCCGGGATGGAGATCAAGGCACTCCTGGCGGATCGGATCGCGGTTGATCATCCCGAAATTCCCGGGCTCGACGAGATCGCCTATGTGATGTTCCGCGATTACCAGCCGGATGGGTCGGTTACGACCTGCACGACGCTGAAGCCAGGCCGGGTGGACCGTTCGCCCTGCGGAACGGGATCGTCGGCCAACCTCGCGGTCCTGCATGCGCGGGGGCTCGCGAAAATCGGCGATCGGCGTACTTCGCGCAGCATCATCGGCGGCACTTTCACGGCGGAAATTCTGGGCGAGACCAGGGTTGGCGATTGTTCCGCCGTCCTGCCGCGCATCACCGGGCAGGGCTACGTCTTCGGCCGCCAGCAGCTGCGGCTCGACCCACGGGATCCGTTCACGCAAGGTTTTGCCATGTCGGACACCTGGGGTCCGCAGGTGGGGGAGCTATGAACCTATCCGGACAATCGATCCTCGTGACCGGTGCAACGGGCGCCATCGGACAGGCTATATGCCATGCACTTGCGGCGGATGGGGCAAAGGTCGTCATCCACTACGGCCGCAATCGCGAGGTGGCCGAGGCGCTTGCCGAAGCCTTAGACGGCAGGGGCTGGTGCGTGTGCGCCGATCTGTCGGATCCGGCCGGGGCGCAGGCTCTGTGGGATCAGGCCATCGCCGTTGCCGGTCGGCTGACGGGGCTGGTCAACAATGCCGGCATCCGCTCGGAGGTGGCGGTCGATGCCCCTATGGAAGAATGGCAAAAGGTTTGGGCGCGGGAAATACGGGTCAATTTCCTCTCGGCTGTCGACCTGTCCAAGCTTGCCATCCTGCATTTTCGCGAGAATGAGGGCGGAAGGATCGTCAATATGGCGAGCCGGGCGGGGCAACGGGGTTACACGTCAAGCGCTATGGCTTACGGCGCCTCGAAGGCCGCCCTGATCAATCTCACAAAGTCCATCGCGCAAAGCCACGGGCATGAAGGCATCAGCGCCGTGGCGCTGGCGCCTGGCTGGGTGCGAACCGAAATGGCTGAAGCCTATATCGCCGAACATGGCGAGGCGGCGGCACTGGCCGGCATTCCTATCGCCCGGATGGCCGATCCGCAGGAAATCGGCGAGCTAATCGCGTTTGCCTTCCGTCCCTCGCAGGCCTCGTTGAATGGCGCGGTGCTCGATGTGAACGGCGGCAGCTATATGAGGTAATGATCATGCGTTTCAAAGATAAGATTGTTATCGTCACCGGCGCCGCCGGCGGTATAGGCGGCGCCATCAGCGCCCGTTTTGCTGCCGAGGGTGCTCGTGTCATCGTCACTGACATGAACGGTGAAGGCGCCGAAGCGACCGTCGCGGAGATCGTGGCCGGCGAGGGCAGGGCGCGCGCCCTGTCCAGCGATATTTCTACGGCAGAGGGTTGCCGAGCGATCGTCGAAAACGTCATGGCGACGGAAGGGCATATCGATGTGCTCTGCAACAATGCGGGTATCAACCGCCGCGGCAACCTTCTCTCGCTGACGCCGGAGGATTGGCGGTTGAGCTTCGCCGTCAATCTCGATGCGATGTTCCATCTTTGCCAGGCAGCGCTGCCGCATATGATCCATGCGGGCGGCGGCGCCATTGTCAATACCGCCTCCCAGTGGGGGCTTCATCCGGCACCGAACCACATCGCCTACAATGTCACGAAGGCGGCAGTGGCAAGCTTCACGCAAAACCTTGCCCGCGACTACGCGCCCAACAAGATCCGCGTCAATGCCGTCTGCCCCGGCGAAATTCATACGCCCATGCTGGAAGCGGGTGTAAAGCGATCCGGGCGCGCTATTGCCGATCTCGACAAACTCGTCCCATTCGGCCGCATCGGCAAACCGGAGGAAGTTGCCGCCCTGGTCGCTTTTTTGGCCTCTGACGAAGCTGCTTTCATGTGCGGATCGCTGGTGGAGATAACGGGGGCGCAAGCGGTCGCGTGATCCTGATGTGCAGCGGTGTCGGATAAGAGGCTCTATTCCTCATGGGTTGTGGACGGTTTAGTCTTATTTTTTCCGTGATGGGGAACAAAAGTCCCACTTGTTCCGTATATTAAGTATCGGCCGCCGATTGATGTGGTGGCTTGGTCCAGCGACTGTGGGAGGGTTCCATGCGAACCGACGGCAGTGACGTTTTCGACCTCTTTTCAAAAGCATATGTGAGCGAAGCGAGAGAGACGCTGAGCCTTCAGGAATATCTGCTCGGCTGCCGCGATAATGCGAGCATGTATGCCACGGCGCCCGAGCGCATGATCTCTGCGATCGGTGAACCGAAGCTCGTCGATACCAGCATGGATGAACGCCTGGGTCGCGTCTTCGGCAATCGCACGATCAAACTTTATCCCTCCTTCTCAGATTTCTTCGGCATGGAAGATACCGTCGAGCGGATCGTCGGCTACTTCCGGTACGCGGCGCAGGGTCTCGAGGAGCGCAAGCAGATTCTCTATCTGCTGGGGCCTGTCGGAGGTGGGAAGTCCTCGCTCGCCGAACGGTTGAAAAAGCTGATGGAAGAGCAGCCGATCTACACGCTCGCCATCGACGGCAAGGTCAGCCCGGTGTTTGAATCGCCGCTTGGCCTCTTCAGCCGAGAACGCATGGGTGACCTGCTGGAGGATAAATACGGCATCGCCAAACGGCGCCTCACCGGGCTTATCTCGCCCTGGGCCACGAAACGACTTGACGAGATTGGCGGCGACATCTCGAAGTTCAGTGTCGTGAGGTTGATGCCATCGCGGTTACGCCAGATCGCGATCGCAAAGACCGAACCAGGTGATGAGAACAACCAGGACGTCTCGGCGCTGGTCGGCAAAGTCGATATTCGGCAGCTCGAAAACTTCAGCCAGGCCGATCCCGACGCCTATTCCTATAGCGGCGGGCTCAACCGGACGACACAGGGTCTTCTCGAATTCGTCGAGATGTTCAAGGCGCCGATCAAGGTCCTGCATCCGCTGCTGACCGCCACGCAGGAGGGCAGCTACAACGGCACGGAAAACTTCGGTGCTTTTCCGTATCAGGGCATCGTTCTCGCTCACTCCAACGAGTCGGAATGGTTGCAGTTCAAGCATAACAAGAATAACGAGGCCTTTCTCGACCGCATTCTCGTCGTGAAGGTGCCCTATTGCCTGCGCGTCACCGAAGAGCGGCTGATCTACGAGAAGCTGCTTCGGGAGAGTGAACTTTCCGACAGCCCCTGCGCGCCCGAAGTGCTGGAGAATCTCAGTCGCTTCACCGTCGCCACGCGTCTGGCGCCCCATGAAAATTCACCGACCTATACGAAGATGCGCGTTTATGACGGCGAGAACCTGAAGGATACCGATCCGAAGGCCAAGTCACTGCAGGAATACCGTGACGCCGGCGGCGTCGACGAGGGCATGAATGGCATCAGCACGCGCTTTGCCTTCAAGGTGCTGTCGGAGACCTTCAACTACGACACCAAGGAGGTGGCAGCCGATTCCGTCCACCTCATGTATGTCCTCGAACAGGCGATCCGCCGCGAGCAGTTCTCCAAGGAGGTCGAGGCGGGTTATCTCGATTTCATCCGCTCGGAAATCGCAGCGCGTTATGCCGAATTCATCGGCCACGAGATCCAGAAGGCCTATCTGGAGTCCTATAGCGAATACGGGCAGAATCTTTTCGACCGCTACATCGCTTATGCCGACGCCTGGCTGGAAGACCAGGATTTCAAGGATCCGGACACCGGCCAGATCCTCAGCCGGGATATCCTCGACAGTGAACTGTCGCAGATCGAAAAGCCGGCGGGTATCGCCAATCCGAAGGACTTCCGCAACGAGGTCGTCAAATTCACCCTGCGCGCCCGCGCCCGCAACGGCGGGCGCAACCCCTCCTGGACGAGTTATGAAAAACTGCGCGAGGTGATCGAGAAGCGCATGTTCGGCCAGGTTGAGGACCTTCTGCCGGTCATCAGCTTCGGCTCGAAGAAGGACAGTACCACCGAGAAGCAGCATGCCGATTTCGTCGCGCGCATGACCGAGCGGGGGTATACTGTGCGGCAGGTGCGGCGGCTGGTCGATTGGTATATGCGCGTCAACAAGGCTGGTTGACAATGCCGTTGCGGGGGTTGGCCCATGCCGAACTTCATCGATCGCCGGCTGAACCCAAAGGATCGTAGCCTGGGCAACCGGCAGCGTTTCCTGAAACGCGTGCATGACGAGCTGAAGCGAACAATCAACGACCGGGTCAAATCCGACCGGATTGTCGATGTCGATGCGGCCCATGGCGTGCCGGTCCCCAAGGGCGGCGCCGACGAGCCGAGCTTTCGCAATTCCTCCACCAGCGGCGAGCGGCACTACGTCCTGCCCGGCAACGAAAGTTTTTCGGCCGGAGACCGCATCGGTAAACCCGACGGAGGCGGTCAGGGTGCCGGCCGGGGTGCGGGGCGCGGCGAGGGCGATGATGATTTTCTCTTCGTTCTGACGCGCGACGAGGTGCTTGACCTGTTTTTCGAGGATCTCGAGCTTCCCGATATGGTCAAGCTCAACCTGAAGGAAACCGTGACCTACAAGCCCCATCGGGTCGGCTTCACCACATCGGGCACGCCAAGCAACATCAATGTGGGGCGCACGATGCGCAACAGCTTCGGGCGTCGCATTGCGCTGCATCGCCCAAGCGAGATCGAACGCCAGAGGATCATCGACGAAATCGCTTCGCTGGAGACGGAGGACAAACCATCCCAGCCCCCGCCCCCCCCCCCCCCCCCCGGCCGGCGGCTTGCCGCCCGGGGCGGGGAACATGAGGCCATGGGGGGGGCGCG
>CBFGOD010000322.1:0-5486 GCA_965650295.1 uncultured Shinella sp.
CGGTGCGCTCGTCCACCCGCCTTTCCAGCGTGGCATTCAGCGTCTCGACCTCGCGCCGCGCAACAATGATGTCTCGGGTATATTGCGCGACGACGAGAACGGCGCCGCCGAGCACCCCGATGATGGCGATGGCCCCGATGACCGTCGTCCATCGCAGGGCGCCGGCCGACCACAGCGTATCGACGACGCCGACTTCAAGGCGCTGGTCGGCATCCGCCATCACCGCGCCGAGCTGTTCGCGCAGCTGGTCCATGAGGACGCGGCCGCGATCGGTCTTGACCTGCGCGACCGCATCCGCCGAGCGGCCCTGCTCGACGGCCTCGACCGTCTCTGCCAGTTCGACCAGCTTTTGCGAGACGAGACGCTTGATATCGGGACTGCGCGCCGCATAGTGCTCGAAGCGGGAGGATTGCTCCTCGAGGTTCTTCTGCCGCTCGGTAACCGCCCGCAGCGCCTCGTCATAGGGTTTGCGGAAGGCCGCTTCGCCGGTGATGACGAAGCCGCGCTGGCCGGTCTCGGCGTCCTTGAGGGTCGATAGCAGGTCGGCCGCGGCGCTGCGCACCTCGCGCACCTCGATCAGTTCGGCAAAATAGGTCTGCACCTTGCTGACCAGCCAGAGCGACGTGCCGACGATGCCGAGCAATGCGATCATGCCTGCGATCAGCAGCATGATTGTCGAGCGCACGAAGGCGGCGTTCGATATCGGCATCCCACCCTCCGGTTAAAGCCATTCGTTGGACGGCGACAATATCGTTATAGTGCATACATGCAACTGACCGGCGTCAGTAAAACCGGATTTCTTTTGGTTGTTTCGCTACTTAACCCGTCACACACGGACGCGGAACCGCCCGCCGAGCCGCTCGCGGGCGATGATGATCATGCCGGCGGAAAAGATGAGGGCGGCACCCGCGAAGACATTCGAGCCCGGCACGTCGTTCCAGATGAGATAGCCGAGCGCAAAGGCCCAGACGAGCGAGGTATATTCGAATGGTGCGAGCACCGAGACGGGTGCGCGGCGCATGCCTTCGAACAGGGCGAACTGACCGATGCCGGCCAGTACGCCCGTTCCCGCCATCAGCAGAAGATCGATCCAGGAAACCGGCTGCCAGACGAAGGGCAGGGAAAAAGCGGTGAAGATAAGGAAGAAGCCGCTGGAGATCGTCATCTGCACCTGGGTGCGTTCATGCAGCGCCGTCTTGCGCAAAAGCACCGTGGCGACGGCCCAGAAGACGGCGGCCTGCAGCGCAAGGTAGACCGGCAGCGACAGCGTAAGCCCTTTCGCCGCGATGCCGCAGGCGACGACCACGCCGAGAAAACCGATAACCACGGCAAACCAGCGGTAGCCCGGAACCTTCTCGCCGAGAACCGGCACCGAGAGGATCGTCATGACGACGGGCGAGGCATAGTAGAGCGTCGTCAGTTCCGCGAGCCCGAGATCGCGCGCCGCGGTATAATAGGAAAGCCAGGCGGCAAGCAGCAGCAAGTTGCGCAGGAAGAGCGGCTTCAGGACCGGCGAATGACGCGCCTCATGGAGTATCTTGCGGCCGCCGATGGCAAGGCTCAGCCCGAAGATCGTCACGCTGCGCACGAACAGGATCTGCCAGACGGGCAAGGCCACGACGAGCCATTCGACCGACGCATCCTGAAGGGAAGACAGGAAATAAGCGAAGGACGTCAGCAGAATGCCGGAGGAAACGGTTTTTGCACGGAAGGAACCCCGAAGGCGCGGACAAGGCCTCGCTTCTGCTTGATAACGTGCCATTTGCGCCGGCGAAAGTGGCTGGAAATCGGGGCTCAGGAAATTTTTCCCACTTTCCGGCATCCCCCTTGAAATGTCCGGGGCCTGTAACATTTCGGCGTGCAAGCGAGGCGTTCCGGGTATATGCGCGGGCATCATGGACTCCAAACGACTAGGCTACGTCTTCACCCTGCTGGCGATCGTGATCTTCAGCCTGCAGGATGCGATCTCGAAACATCTCGGCAGCGTCTATCCGCCTGTCTTCATCGCCATGCTGCGCTTCTGGGCCTTCGGGGCTTTCGCGATCGTGCTGGGCATGCGCAGCCCCGGCGGATTGAAGGCGGCCGCGGCGACGAAACGATTGCCGCTGCAGATCCTGCGCGGCGTGCTGCTGGCTGCCCAGATCGTCGTCGTCATCACGGCCTTCAGCACGGTGGGCCTTGCGCATTCGCAGGCCATCCTCGCCTCCGGGCCGATCTTCGTCGCCCTGCTCTCCATGCCGCTTTTGGGCGAACGGGTCGGCTGGCGGCGCTGGCTTGCGATCGGCGTCGGGCTCTGCGGCGTGCTGATCATCGTGCGGCCCGGCGGCGAAGGCTTCGACATGAGCGTGCTGTTGCCGCTTGCCGGCGCACTGTCCTTCGCGGTCTATGTCATCACGACCCGTCTCGTCAGCCGGGACGACGCCGCATCGACGAGCTTCTTCTATACCGGTGTGGCCGGTGCCGTCGCGATCTCGCTGGTCGGCCCGTTCTTCTGGACCAATCTTGCACCCGTCGATTGGCTCTGGATGGCACTCCTCTGCGTGACCGGCATATCGAGCCACTATTTCCTCATTCGCGCCTACGACCTGCTGGATGCTGCCGCCGTGCAGCCGCTTACCTATCTCCAGGTCGTGATGGCCGCCGTCATCGGCTCCACCGTTTTCGGCGAAACCCTGAGCCTCAACATGGTCTTGGGCTCCGCAATCGTCATGGGTGCGGGCATCTTCACCATCTGGCGTGAAAGCGTCGTCGCCCGCCGGCGTGCCGCGGAAAATGCGGGAGCGAACGAGAAAGGAAAATAATCCTTTTTCCTTTACTCGGCTCGGCGCGTTCGATATGCTTCCGGTCAATCGGACCGGCAGAAGCCGGTCCGCCGCCTTGGCAGGGTTCTCAAGCATGTTCTCCCACGACCGGATCTGGGCAGCGATCGACGCCCTTGCCGAGCGCAACCGGCTCTCGCCCTCCGGCCTTGCGCGCCGCGCGGGGCTGGACCCGACGTCTTTCAACAAATCCAAGCGCCAGGGAGCGGACGGCCGCCAGCGCTGGCCTTCGACGGAATCGATCGCCAAGGTGCTCGACGCGACCGGCGCCTCCATCGACGAATTCCTGGCCAGCACGGCACGCGAATACGCCCTGCCGCAGGGCGTTTTCCCGCCGCAGGCCGGCAGCATACCGCTGCTCGGCTTTGCGCAGGCCGGCGCCGGCGGCTTCTTCGACGACGGCGGCTTTCCGGCCGGCCAGGGGTGGGACGTGGTGGAGTTTCCCGCCTCGCCGGATCGCAAACCCGGCGTCTATGCGCTGGAAGTACAGGGCGACAGCATGATGCCGCTTTACCGCGATGGCGACGTGCTGATCGTCGAGCCCGGCGCGCAGGTGCGCCGCGGCGACCGTGTCGTGGTCAAGACCCGTGAAGGCGAGGTCATGGCCAAGGTCCTGCACCGCCAGACGCCGCGCACGATCGATCTCGTCTCGCTCAATCCCGATCATCCGAACCGAAGCTTCGATATCGACGAAATCGACTGGATCGCCCGCATCATTTGGGCAAGTCAGTAAGCGGCCCCCATCACCCGCCGTAGAGATTGACCGGGAAGTAGCGAAGATAGATTTCCTGAAGGCGGCCGTTGCGCGACAGCGCCAGCAGCGCATGGTCGACCGCAGTGGCGAGCGCCGCATCCTCCTTGCGCAGCATGATGGTCAGCCCCTCGCCGAGAAACTGCTCGGAGAGATAGGGACCATCGAAGAGCGTGCAGCAGCCGGCCGATTCCGTGCCGTTCGTCCAGAAGGCGAGCTGCATGCCATCGGAAAAGACCGCATCCACCTTGCCATCCTTGAGCGCGGCCAGGAGCGCCGCACGGTCGGCAAGGGCCTGCGCCTGTATGCGCGGGAAAAAGGCCTTCAGCATGGCCTCATGCGCGCTGCCCGCCACGACGCCGACCCGCTTCCCGTCCAATGCGGCAGCGGTTTCGCCGGATGGTTTGGCCGTCTTCGTTACGGCAAAACGGGCCGGCAGGCGCATGAAGGGGCGTGAAAAGGCAAAACGCTCGCGCAGGTCCGCCGTGACGGCGATGCCCGCCGCGACGGCCTCGCCATTGCCGTCGACCAGCGCCTTTTCCAGCTCGGGAAAGGTTACCGCCTGGATCTGGCATTTCTCCATCAATGCCAGCTCCCGGCAGATTTCACGCACCAGATCGACATGGAAGCCGGCGAGTTTGCCGGTCTGGTCGATGAAATTGAAAGGCGGAAAATCCACGGTCGTGAGGAAGCGCAGACGCACGATGCCCGAAAGATCGGGCTTTGCGATGCGCTCGCGCGTGTCGAACAGGATCGGCAGATCGACCGATGGTTTCTCCTCGGCCCGCAATGCAGGCGGGCTCGTCATCCCCATCAGCAGGCAGAGAGCAAAGAACCCATAAAATTTAAAGGATGAAATTGCTTTTTGCCACATTACAATCAACTTGGGGTTTAATGGGGACGCAGCCGCTCACGCGGCAGCGCTGGCTGCATGCGACTGGCAGAATATCCCGACGACATCGCTTTCGCCACTGCAATCGGCATTCTGCCGACGGGTGCCGTTCGGCCGCGCGAAGAGCCGCATATCCCGCCTCGCCTGATGGCGGAGGCCCGGCTCTTCCGCCGGCTCGGCCTGTCTAAAACGCTGATTTCGGGCATGCTGCAGCGCGCCAGCAGGCACGGCACGACACTGGAAGCGGAACTCCTTGCAAGCGGCGTTCTGACGGAGGACACCTATTACGAGGCGCTTGCCGAAATCCTGCACCTGCCCTTTCTTCCCCGGCTGGATGCCGCGCAAGTGGAGGACCTTCCCGGCGCCGACAGCCAGCTGGTGGAACCCGGTATCATCCGGCTTCACCATCCGGCGCGCGCGCCGATCACCGCGATCGTGCCCAGTGCGGACCGGATCGAATCCTTCACCGAACGGCTCGACCTTTCTCCCACGCTGCGCACGATGATGGCGGCGACCACGCCGACGGCGCTGCGAAAGGGGCTCTGGCAAGCGGGCCGCATGCGGCGCCTGCGCGAGACGGTCGACCGGTTGTTCAGCACCCTGCCGGAAGCGAGCGCCCGCATCACCCTGGGAGGCCGACAGGGTTTCTACACCGGTGCGATCCTCGCCACCCTTCTGGCACTTGCCATAACCCAGCCCGTCATCGCCTCGCTTCTTCTGCATATCGTGCTCAGCCTGCTCTTCCTTGCCACCTTCCTCATCCGCTTCGTCGCGCTTCTCGCCAAGCGCCGTCAGCGGAAAAGCCGGGTGCTCAGCGTGCCGCCGACCGGGCCGAGGCCGGTCTATTCGGTCTTCGTGGCGCTCTACCGGGAGGCGGAGGTGGTGCCGCAGCTCATCGAAACGCTGGACCGGCTCGACTGGCCGGCCGCCCGCCTCGATATCAAGCTGATCTGCGAGGCGGACGACGACGCGACATTGTCGGCGCTTGCGGCCATCCGCCTTGGCCGCCAATACGAGATCGTGG
>CBFGOD010000323.1:0-5485 GCA_965650295.1 uncultured Shinella sp.
GGCTGCCAGGCGAGCAGCGAGGACAGGATCTCCTGTTCCTTCTCGCGGTTGTACTCGGTCACGCCGAGAAGGGGCTGATAGGCGCTGCCGGCCAGCCCGTCATAGATGCCGCGCAGCACCTCGGGAAAGACGATGTTGTGCATCGAGGGCAGGATGACGCCGATGAAGAGCGACGCGGCGGAGGCCAGCGTGCCGGCCGCCCGGTTGGGCACGTAGCCAAGCGCGTCGATTGCCCGGCGCACACGGTTGCGCGTCTCGGCGGCGATCGGCCCCTTGCCGCGAACGACCCGCGATACGGTGATCTCGCTCACGCCGGCAAGGCGCGCGACGTCGGTGAGCGTGGGTTTGGGATGCGGCATGTTCGGTCTCTAAAAGGGTTAGGGCAGCGTGTTCGCAGCATGACAGCGCTAACATATTTCGCTTGCACGGGGTGCGTCAATGTGTTTGACTGCCGTGATGTTAGCGCTGTCATAAGAGCGGCGGGCAGGGAGAACGGCATGAGTCCAGCGAATTCGGTCGCGATGATCGGTCTCGGCGCCATGGGCCTCGGCATGGCGCGCGCGCTGCTGCGGGGCGGACTTCCGGTTTCCGGCTATGACATCAATCCCGATGCGCGGGCGGCCTTGATCGCTGCCGGCGGAAAGGCGGCGGAGAGCGTCGGCGAGGCTGCGCGCGGCGCGGACATCCTCGTTGTCGTGGTCGTCAACGCGGCGCAGATGGAAAGCGTGCTGTATGGCGCCGGGGGCGCGATCGCGGCGATGCGGCCCGGTTCCGTCATCGTCGCTTCTCCGACCATGGCGCCGCAAGAGGCACAAGGCTTTGCCGGCCGGGCCGAGGAGGCGGGCCTCCTCTACCTCGATGCGCCGATCAGCGGCGGTGCGGCCAAGGCGGAATCCGGTCGGCTGACCGTGATGGGCTCCGGTTCGCCGGAAGCCTTCGCGGCCGCGCAGCCGGCGCTCGATGCGATGGCCGAGACCGTCTATCGGCTTGGCGAGGCGGTCGGCGTCGGTTCGTCCTTTAAGATCGTCAACCAGCTTCTGGCCGGCGTGCATATTGCAGTCGCCTGCGAGGCGATCACCTTCGCGAAGAGCCTTGGCCTCGATATTGCGCGCGTTTTCGAGGTCATCACCAGATCGGCGGGCAACAGCTGGATGTTCGAGAACCGCATCCCGCATGTGCTCGCCGGCGACTATACGCCGCTGAGCGCCGTATCGATCTTCACGAAGGACCTCGGCATCGTCTCCGATCTCGGGCACACGCAGAAATTCCCGTTGCCGGTGACCAGTGCCGCGCTGCAGCTGTTTGTCATGACGGAAGCCGCCGGCATGGGCCAAGACGACGATTCCTCCGTCGCACGCCTGCTTGCCGGTATTTCCGGGCTGACGCTTCCCGGTCCCGACGCCGGCGGGGAGCGTTGACATGCCCCGTTTCGCCGCCAATCTCTCGATGATGTTTGGCGAGGTGCCCTTCCTCGAGCGCTTTCGCGCGGCGGCGGCGGCGGGGTTCACGGCGGTCGAGTTCCTGTTTCCCTACGACCATCCGGCCGAGGTCGTCGCCGATGCCCTGCGGGAGGCCGGGCTGAAGCCGGTCTTGTTCAACCTGCCGCCCGGCGACTGGTCGAAGGGCGACCGGGGCCTTGCGGCCGTGACCGGGCGCACACAGGAATTCCGGCAATCGGTTGCGACGGCGCTCGACTATGCGCGTGTGCTCGACGTGCCGAGCCTGCACATGATGGCGGGAATTGCGCCGGCCGGTGATGCGGCGGCGGCGGCCTACCTGGATGCGGTGCGCTTTGCCGCCGATGCGGTGGGCGCCACGGGGCGCACGCTGCTGATCGAACCGATCAACGGGCGCGACATGCCTGGATATTTCCTCAATGATTTCAATCGCGCGGTGGAGATCGTCGAGAAACTGGACCATCCGCATCTGAAGCTCCAGTACGACATCTACCATCGCCAGATCCTGCACGGCGACGTGCTCAAGGGGCTTGCTGCAACGATGCCGGTCATCGGTCATATCCAGGTCGCCTCGGTGCCGGAGCGGCATGAGCCGGGCACCGGTGAGCTCGACGATTTCCGCCTCTTTGCCGCTCTCGATGCGCTCGGTTATGGCGGTTGGGTCGGTTGCGAATACCGACCGGCAGGGGAAACGTTGTCGGGGTTGGGCTGGCTGGTATGGGCCAAAGCTGCTCAAGGTGAAATTGCGGCGCACAATCAAGGTTCAATCCTTTGATGGGGTGCGGCTACGAACTTACCTTGACGGAGGCGGCTTTTCCGGCATTGTTCGTAACTGATCTGGTGGACCAACCAGTAGATCAGCTGGAGACACACATGGCGATGGACGGTCGTCCGGTTCTGGCGGAAATACCCCGGCTCGGGACGTCGCTCGACCGCCGCACGGCGCGCGACCTCATCGCCGAGAAGATCATGGTGCTTATTGCCACCAACATGCTGCGCCCCGGCGACGAGCTCCCGGGCGAGCGGGAACTGGCCAGCGTCATGCATGTGAGCCGCGAGACGGTGCGCGGCGCCATCCAGCAGCTTGCCGCCCGCGATATCTTGGAGGTGGCGCAGGGCAGCCGCACGCGGGTGTGCAACGTCGATCTGAGCCACCTGACGGTCACGATCGCCTCGCCGAGCGCGATCGACAGCTATGATCTGGAATCCGTACATGCCGCCCGGCTCCTGCTTGAACTCAGCGTGGTCGGCGACGCGGCCGAGCGGATCGACGCGGAGACGCTTGGCAAGCTCAACGATCTTCTGGAGGCGCACCGCGTCGGCGGTGACGATGCCATGCGCTTCCTCATCTGCGACCGGGAATTCCACGTCGCGATCTACCGGGCCTGCGGCAACCCGCTACTCTCAGACTTCGTGACGGATCTTTACACCTACATGATGGATTTCCGCCGTTCGGCCATGTCGCACCCCGGTGCAATTGCCGCGAGCTATCGCGACCATGCCGAGATCGTCGAAGTGCTTCGGCGGCACGACCGGGAGGCGGTGGTCGCTGCCTTCCGCAAGCATCTGCTGCGCATCTATGAGACGACGAAGGAACTGGTGGCCGGCGGAAACGCAGGGCGTGCCGGGACGAAATGACACGAGGAGAGACCGTCCCTGTCGGCAGGGCAACGAAGAGGAGGTTTGCCGCCTATGCATGTGATGGTGATCGGAGCGGCTGGCATGATCGGCCGCAAGCTGGTGGAGAAGATCGCCGGCCAGCCGGGCGTGCTCGGCAGCGACGTGGAGACGCTGACGCTCGTCGACGCGGTCGCGCCGCCGGTGCCCGCCGTGCTCGTTTCGATCTCGACGGCGCTGGCCCTCGATGTCTCGGAGCCGGGTGCTGCCGAAACGCTTGTGGCAAAACGGCCGGACGTGATCTTCCATCTAGCCGCTATCGTCTCGGGCGAGGCGGAAGCTGACTTCGACCTCGGCTACAAGGTCAATCTCGACGGCACGCGGATGTTCTTCGAGGCGATCCGCCAGGAAGGCATGAAGGAGCCCTACAAGCCGCGCGTCATCTTCGCGTCTTCGATTGCCGTGTTCGGCGAGCCTTTCCCGAAGAAGATCGGCGACGAGTTCTTCTCGACGCCGCTGACGAGCTACGGCACCCAGAAGGCGATTTCGGAGCTGCTGCTCGCCGACTATACGCGCAAGGGATTTTTTGACGGCGTCGGCATCCGGTTGCCGACAATCTGCATTCGCCCGGGCAAGCCGAACAAGGCCGCGTCCGGCTTCTTCTCCAATATCCTGCGCGAGCCGCTGGCCGGCCAAGAGGCTGTGCTGCCGGTGGACGAGAGCGTGCGGCACTGGTTTGCCAGCCCGCGCTCGGCGATCGGTTTCTTCGTTCACGCCGCGGCAATGGACACGTCGCGCATCGGCCCGCGCCGCAACCTCACCATGCCCGGCCTCTCGGCGCTGGTGGGCGAGGAGATTGAGGCGCTGGGCCGCGTCGCCGGGCCGAAGGCCGTGTCGCTGATCCGCCGCGAGCCGGATCCGGTGATCGCCCGGATCGTTGCCGGCTGGGCGACGGATTTCGACGCTCGGCGCGCCACTGCCTTGGGTTTCAGGGCGGAGACCACGTTCGACGAGATCGTGCACATCCACATCGAAGACGAACTCGGAGGAAACATCTGACATGACGGACTGGGTACGAACCGGCAAGGACAGGATCGCGCTGGTGACGGGCGCCGGAACGGGCGTGGGCCTCGGCATGGCGCAGGCGCTTAGCGCCGAAGGCTACACGGTCGTGATCACCGGCCGGCGTATTGAGGTGCTGAAGACCGCAGCGCAGGCGCTTTCCGGCGAAACGGGCAATCCTGTGCGGGCGATCGCCTGCGACGTCGGCGATCCCGCGCAGGTCGCCTCCTTGTTCGGTGAAATCAGGCGTGAATTCGGCAGGCTCGATGTCCTCGTCAACAATGCGGGCTCCAACGTGCCGGCGATCCCGTTGGAGGAGGTCTCCTTCGAGCAATGGAGCGGCATCCTCGCGGCGAACCTGACGGGCGCGTTCCTGTGCACGCAGGAGGCCTTCAAGCTGATGAAGGCGCAGGCGCCGCGCGGCGGGCGCATCATCAACAACGGGTCCATCTCCGCATCGACCCCCCGTCCGAATTCGGCGCCCTACACGGCGACGAAACACGCAATTGCCGGCCTCACCAAATCGACGGCGCTCGACGGCCGCAAGTACGACATCGCCTGCGGGCAGATCGACATCGGCAATGCCGCGACGGACATGACCTCGAAGATGAGCGGCGGCGTGCTGCAGGCCAATGGCGAGATCGCGAGCGAACCGACGATGCCGGTCAAGCATGTCGCCGACGCGGTCGTCTACATGGCGAGCCTTCCGCTGGAGGCGAATGTGCTGACCATGACCGTGATGGCGACGAAGATGCCGCTGGTCGGGCGGGGATAGAACAGCGAAACGGGCAGCAGGGCGGCCGAGGAGGCCGCGCGGCTGGACCGCAATGAAAACAAGCTTTGGGAGGAGCGGATAATGGCAGGCGTTGACTTCGTCGATGTGAGGAAATCCTTCGGCGCCTTTCCCGTCATCAGGGGCGTCAATATCGAGATCGAGGACGGCGAATTCGTCATTCTCGTCGGCCCTTCCGGCTGCGGCAAGTCGACCCTGCTGCGCATGCTGGCTGGGCTCGAAAACATTACCGCGGGCGAAATCCGCATCGGCGATCGCGTGGTGAACGCGCTCGCGCCCAAAGAGCGCGACATCGCCATGGTGTTCCAGAACTATGCGCTCTATCCGCATATGAAGGTCGCCGACAATATGGGCTTCTCGCTGATGCTGGCGGGCACCGACAAGACGGAGATCGACCGGCGCGTGAACGCTGCGGCAGACATCCTGGGGCTCTACAACCTGCTGGACCGCTTTCCGCGCCAGCTTTCCGGCGGCCAGCGCCAGCGCGTCGCCATGGGCCGTGCCATCGTGCGCGATCCGCAGGTCTTCCTGTTCGACGAGCCGCTGTCCAACCTCG
>CBFGOD010000324.1:0-5453 GCA_965650295.1 uncultured Shinella sp.
CGCATGGCGGCGGCGCCTTCTCCGGCAAGGATACGACCAAGGTCGACCGTTCGGCCGCCTATGCCGCGCGCTATCTTGCCAAGAACGTCGTGGCCGCCGGCCTCGCCGATCGCTGCACGATCCAGCTGTCCTACGCCATCGGCGTCGCCCAGCCGCTCTCGGTCTATGTCGATCTGCACGGCACGGGCAAGGTCAGCGAAGACGCCGTGGAAGCCGCGATCCGTCAGGTCATGGACCTGTCGCCGTCGGGCATCCGCCGCCATCTCGACCTGAACAAGCCGATCTATGCCAAGACGTCCGCTTATGGCCATTTCGGCCGTAAGGCCGGCCGCGACGGCTCGTTCTCCTGGGAGCGCGTCGATCTCGCCAAAGCCCTCAAGGACGCCGTGAAGAACTGAGACCTGATATGAGCGATGCCGAGCACCCCACCCGCGCAAGCGAGGCCTTCTTCGGCCGGCGCAAGGGCAAACCCCTGCGCGAGCGGCAGGTGCAGCATCTCGAAACCCTGCTGCCGGAGCTGAAGGTCGACCTGTCGACCGAGGCTCCGGCTGATATCACCACGCTCTACGGCTTCAAGCCGGAGCGCATGCGCCTTGAAATCGGCTTCGGCGGCGGTGAGCATCTCATCCACCGCGCGCTGGAAACGCCCAAGACCGCCTTCATCGGCGTCGAGCCCTTCGTCAATTCCATGGCGAAGCTGATCGGCCGCGTCGAGGAAACGGGCGCGAAGAACATCCGGCTTTACGACGATGATGCGACGGAGCTGCTCGACTGGCTCCCGGCCAGTTCGATCGACCAGATCGACCTGCTCTATCCGGATCCGTGGCCGAAGAAGAAGCACTGGAAGAGGCGGTTCGTTTCCAGGGTCAACCTGGACCGCTTTGCCCGGGTGTTGAAGCCGGGCGGGCTCTTCTGCTTCGCGTCCGACATCGACACCTATGTCAACTGGACGCTTATGCACTGCGGGGCTCATCCCGCTTTCGTGTGGACCGCTGATAACGCGGCCGATTGGCTCACGCCCTATGCCGGCTGGCCGGGCACGCGCTACGAGGCCAAGGCCAAGCGCGAAGGCCGCAAGTCGGCCTATCTCACCTTCCGTCGTCTCTGACGGAAGGCCCGGTCTTCAGGCTTAGTGCAGGCTGACGGTGCGCAGCTCGTCCTCGGCAGCCTTGTAGAAGGTGCTGGAACGGTTGTCGGTCAGAAGGATCGGCGTGCCGTCGGCGCCGAACAGAGCCCACAGGTCCAGGCTCGGATCGATTTCCGGGGCTTCCGGGAAGACGCGCGACACTTCGTCGGCCTTCATTTTCCGGATATAACCGACTTCGCCGGCGCCGAGATGCGCAAGGTCTGCCTTCGAAACGGCGGTGGGGGTTGCGATTTTCAGTCCCATCTTTGCCTCCATGGCAATGCCGGCAGATGCCGGCCGCTGGGCGCCCGCGGCCACAATGGCGCTCGGTGCGTCAACGATCAGGTTACGCTCGAGACGGTCCGGCGGTTGTTCCCGCAGGAACGGCTCATGATCTAGTCTGATACGGAAATGTTAATTTTCTTTACCATTCGAACCGGCTCGGGCCGGACGAGGTCCACCGACAGGAGACCGTTCTTCAGTTCGGCGCCCGACACGCGCATGCCATCGGCAAGCACGAAGGTGCGCTGGAACTGGCGGGCGGCGATACCGCGGTAAAGATAATCCCGCTCGCCGCTATCGACCTGGCGGCCGCGAATGACAAGCTGGTTTTCCTCCGTCGTCACGTCGAGTTCCTCTTCGGAGAAACCCGCGACGGCGAGCGTGATGCGCAGGCGCTCGGGCGCGCCGGTATCGCCATTCGGACGAAGACGTTCGATATTATAGGGGGGATAGCCATCATTGCCCTTGGCGATACGCTCGAGGGTCTTTTCCATGGCGTCGAAACCCAGCATCAGCGGGCTGGCAAAAGGGGTCATGCGTGTCATCGTCTAGTCCTTGGCTTTCAAGCGACTGTGGCGGGACCCGGTCTCGGCATCCCGATGGCTGCAATATGGTGATTGCGCGTCTGCGGCGCAAGACGCTTGCGAACGGCGATTTCGCAAATATAGTCGCCGCTTCGCCCGCGCGAGACGCGCCACGAATCATAAGAAACACGGGATGGAAACGGCATGTCCGAGCCACGGAAAATCATCATCGACACGGATCCGGGGCAGGACGATGCCGCCGCGATCATGCTGGCGCTCGGCAGCCCGGAACTCGAAATCCTCGGCATCACCACGGTGGCCGGCAACGTGCCGCTGTCGCGCACCTCGACCAATGCCCGCATCATCCTGGAATTCTGCGCGCGCACGGACGTGAAGGTCTTCGCCGGCGCCGACAAGCCGATCGCCCGCCCACTCATCACCGCCGAGCACGTGCACGGCAAGACCGGCCTCGACGGTCCCGAGCTGCACGAACCGCAGATGCCGTTGCAGGCTGAGCACGCCGTCGATTTCATCATCGAGACCCTGCGCAGCGAGCCCGAGGGCACCGTGACACTCTGCACGCTCGGCCCACTCACCAACATCGCGACGGCCCTCCAGAAAGCGCCCGACATTGCCGGCCGCGTGCGCGAGTTGGTCATGATGGGCGGCGGCTTCTTCGAAGGCGGCAACATCACGCCTTCAGCCGAATTCAACATCTATGTCGATCCGGAGGCCGCTGCCGTCGTCTTCCAGTCCGGCATCCCCATCGTCATGATGCCGCTCGACGTCACCCACAAGGTGCTGACGCTGAAGAGCCGTGTCGCCAAGCTGCGTGAGATCGGCAACCGTCCGGCGACCGCGCTGGTCGAGATGCTCGAATTCTTCGAGCGCTTCGATGTGGAGAAATACGGCTCCGATGGCGGGCCGCTGCATGATCCGACTGTCATCGCCTATCTCTTGAAGCCGGAGCTCTTCGCCGGCCGCGATTGCAATGTCGAAGTCGAGACGGCCTCGCCGCTCACCGTTGGCATGACGGTCGTCGACTGGTGGCAGGTCACCGACCGCAAGCACAATGCGCGCGTCATGAAGGATGTCGATGCCGACGGCTTCTTCGCGCTGCTCACCGAGCGCGTCGGCCGTCTGTGATGCGTGGCCCGCGCAGCGCCAGCCCCGCCGTGGAGGCCCGTTTCCACAAGGAAATGATGGGCCTCTACGACCGCTTCGCCGAGCTCGGCTTCCGCCCGGTGCTGCTGCGTCGCTTCGTGCTGTTGAATGGCGGCGTGGCCGCCGCGAAGGACCTCGTCTTCAAGCCCGGCACGACCGGGCTGGAGCGCCTGCTCGACGCGGGCAAGGCCGAGCTTTCCATGGAAGCGCTGATGCTGCGGCCGGACTACCAGCCGCTGTTTACCGAGCTGGAGCTGAAAGAGGCGACGCAACGCCTCGCCAGTGCGGCGCGCTCAAGGTCGCGCGGCCGGCTGCAGGCACAGCCGACCGAACGCAAATAGGCGGGGGCGGAGCGCCTCAGCCGTGCGCGGCTGCCGCGTTTTCGGCTTCCATCTTCTCGTAGAATTTGACGATGATGTCCCAGGCCTCGTCGGCGGTCTCGACGAACTGCATCAGCTCGACATCGCCGGGCGCGATCGTGCCGAAGGCGGCGAGCGCCTCGAAGTCGATGATCTTGTGCCAGAATTCCTTGCCGAACAGGATGAGCGGCACCAGCGCCATGCGGCCGGTCTGCATCAGCGTCACCGTCTCGAACAGCTCGTCCAGCGTGCCGAAACCGCCCGGAAACACCGTGACCGCCTTGGCGCGCAGCAGGAAATGCATCTTGCGGATCGCGAAATAGTGGAAGTTGAAGCTCAGTTCCGGCGTCACATAGGGGTTCGGCGCCTGTTCGTGCGGCAGGACGATGTTGAGGCCGATCGAGGGGGCGCCGACATCGGCCGCCCCGCGGTTGCCCGCCTCCATCACGCCCGGTCCGCCGCCGGTGACGACGACATATTCCTTGTAGCCGAGCTCCGCCGACTTTTCCGAGCAGAGCCGGGCGAATTTCTGCGCCTCCGTATAATAGATCGAGGCCGCCTCGAGATTGGCGCGCTGCGTCTCGTTGCGCGCCGCCCACGCTTCCTGGCCGGGGGCGGGGATGCGCGCGCCGCCGAACATCACGACGGTCGATTTGATGCCGCGCTCGGCGAGCATCATCTCGACCTTCAGGAGTTCGAGTTGCAGGCGCACCGGGCGCAGCTCCTCGCGGCAGAGGAAATCGTCGTCGACATAGGCAAGCCGGTAGGCGGGATGGGCCGATTGCGGCGTCTGCGGCACCACCGCGGCGCGGTGTTTGTCCTGCGCGCTGTCGGCCAACGGATCCCACACGCCGTCCTTGCGGCGCAGGCTCTTCTTCTTCAGTCTTGCCATGTCATGTCCTGCTTTCTTCGCCCACGGGATTACCATTTCGCCCGTGCGACAGTATCTGCCGGAAAGGGGCTTCATCTTTCCCGGCACTTGCTCTAGAGCATCTGCTGATTGATGAAATCGACCTTCCGGCATCCCGACAACAGAAAATAAGCGTCGAAGTTTAAGGAATTCCGATGAGCACGTCCAACCTGTCCACATTGTCCGCAACCATCGACCGCGCCTTCGAGGAACGGGACGGCATCAACACCGGAACGCGCGGCGAAATCCGCGACGCGGTCGAGACGTCGCTGAACCTGCTCGATACGGGCAAGGTGCGCGTCGCCGAGCGCGGCGAAGACGGCAACTGGACGGTCAACCAGTGGCTCAAGAAGGCCGTGCTGCTCTCCTTCCGCCTCAACCCGATGGAAATCGTCAAGGGCGGCCCGGGTGAATCCTCGTGGTTCGACAAGGTGCCTTCCAAGTTCGACGGCTGGAGCGTCAACGAATTCGAGAAGGCCGGTTTCCGCGCCGTGCCGAACTGCGTGGTGCGCCGCTCGGCCTATATCGCGCCGAACGCCATCCTGATGCCCTCCTTCGTCAATCTCGGCGCCTATGTCGGCGAGGGCACGATGGTCGATACCTGGGCCACCGTCGGCTCCTGCGCACAGATCGGCAAGCATGTGCATCTCTCGGGCGGCGTCGGCATCGGCGGCGTGCTGGAGCCCATGCAGGCCGGCCCGACCATCATCGAGGACAATTGCTTCATCGGCGCCCGCTCGGAAGTCGTCGAAGGCTGCATCGTGCGCGAGGGCTCCGTGCTCGGCATGGGCGTCTTCATCGGCAAGTCGACCAAGATCGTCGACCGCGCCACCGGCGAAGTGACCTATGGCGAAGTGCCGCCCTATTCGGTCGTCGTCGCCGGCTCCATGCCGTCCGACAAGACCATGCCGAACGGCCTGCCGGCCCCCGGCCTCTACTGCGCCGTCATCGTCAAGCGCGTCGATGCCCAGACCCGCTCGAAGACCGGCATCAACGAACTGCTGCGAGACTAAGCCATGGCGACAGTCGAAGAGCAGGGGCCGAGCCTCACCTGGCTCTTCTTCGGCTGGTCCGGCCGCCTCAGCCGT
>CBFGOD010000325.1:0-5450 GCA_965650295.1 uncultured Shinella sp.
CGGCCGCAGCGGCGCGTGCCGTGGAAGCTTTCGTGGGGCTTGGCCGCGAGCATCTTGCCAAGGCCCGCGCCGCAAACGGCGTTTCCGCCGCGAATCGCGCGGCCTTTTTGCCAGTCGCGCTCGTTGCGCCTATATTGAGCGCAGCGGAGAAAGCGGGTGCCGGTGCGCTGGAACGGTCTCTCCACCCGGCGCAGTGGCGCCGGCAGTGGTGGATGTGGCGGGCGCTGCGCCGCGGCCCATTCTGAAAACTGACAAGACGCAAAACTGGCGCAAGCCTTGTCCGCTACAGGGACGGGATTGAGTTTCGCGCGAGGAGAGTCGATGTTCTGGACCATCATCATCGCCGGCCTGTTTGTGGCCGGCCTGATCTTCCGCCACAAATTTCGCAGCGAGGACCGTCAGGAAGAGGCTGGCGAGGATGCCGGGCTTGCCATCGTGGAGTTCGGCCGGGCCTTCCCGGAGGAGGCCATCCGCGCCGTCGTGACCACCAGGGATCGCCGCACGGTCTTTCTGCGGCTGCACGATGGCAAGGCGGGGTGCATGCAGGCCCATGGCCATCATTATGCCTGCCACCTGATCGAGCCCGGCACCGTCCGCGTCAGCAGTGCCGGCCCGAAACGTCTGGCCATACAGTTCGCAAACGCCGCCTTCGAAGGCGGCACTTACGAATTCAGTGATGAAAAAGAGGCCGCCGAGGTCTCCCTCTGGCTGCTCGGCAGCTTCATGCCGGGCGCCGCAAACCTCAACGCCCAGCCGGCCGGCTAATTCAGCTGCCGATCAGCGCCCGAGCCAGCGGGCGCAATCTTCGAGCGCGCGGGCAGCGGTTGCCTGTTTCTTGGCGACGGCCTTGTCCTTGCCGCGAAACCGCTTCAGCCCTTCGGGCCGCACGACTGCACCGGGCTCCAGCGGCGGGAAGAGGCCGAAATTGACGTTCATCGGCTGGAAGGAGCGCTTGCCCGGTTCGTCGTCGGACACGATGTGGCCGCCGGTAATGTGGTTCAACAACGCGCCGAAGGCTGTGGTTTCCGGCGGCAGCGACGGCGTCTGCCCGAGCCGTTCGGCAGCGGCGAAGCGGCCGGCGAGCAGGCCGATGCTGGCGCTTTCCACATATCCCTCGCAGCCGGTGATCTGGCCGGCGAATCGAAGGCCCGGACGGCCCTTCAGCGTCAGCGACCGGTCGAGCAGCGTCGGCGAATTGATATAGGTATTGCGGTGCAGGCCGCCGAGGCGGGCGAATTCCGCATTTTCCAGGCCGGGAATCAGCCGGAAGATTTCGGCCTGCGCGCCGTACTTCAGCTTCGTCTGGAAACCGACCATGTTGTAGAGCGTGCCGAGCGCATTGTCCTGGCGCAGCTGCACGACGGCATAGGCCTTGACGGTCGGGTTATGCGCGTTGGTGAGACCCATCGGCTTCATCGGGCCGTGGCGCAGCGTCTCGCGGCCGCGCTCGGCCATCACTTCTATCGGCAGGCAGCCGTCGAAATAGGGCGTGCCTTCCCATTCCTTGAAGCCCGTCGTGTCGCCGGCGATCAGCGCATCGACGAAGGCATTGTACTGCGCCTCGTCCATCGGGCAGTTGATGTAATCCTTGCCCGTGCCGCCAGGGCCGACCTTGTCGTAGCGCGACTGGAACCAGCAGACATCCATATTGATGCTGGGGGTGTGCACGATCGGCGCGATCGCATCGAAGAAGGCGAGCGAATCGGCGCCGGTGCGCGCCTGGATCGCGGCGGCAAGCGAGGGCGCGGTGAGCGGGCCGGTGGCGATGATCGCCTGGTCCCACGCTTCCGGCGGCAGGCCGGTGACTTCCTCGCGGGTGATGGTGATCAGCGGATGGCTTTCGAGCGCGGCGGTGACAGCCGCGGAAAAGCCGTCGCGGTCGACGGCAAGCGCGCCGCCGGCCGGCACCTGGTTCGCATCGGCCGAACGCATGATGAGCGAGCCGGCAAGCCGCATCTCGGCGTGCAGAACGCCGACGGCATTCGATGTGGCGTCATCCGAGCGGAAGGAATTGGAGCAGACGAGCTCGGCGAGGCTGTCCGTCTTGTGTGCATCCGTGCCGCGCACGCCGCGCATTTCATGCAGGATGACGGGAACGCCGGTTTCGGCGATCTGCCAGGCGGCTTCCGAGCCGGCAAGGCCGCCGCCGATGACATGGATGGGAGTGTGGGAAGAGGTCTTGGTCATGGGCGGTTGGTTATCATGGGCAACGGCGCATTTCCAAGGAAAAGCATTGGGCCGGGGCATCATGCCCCCGGAATCAAAAACGGCACCAGATGGTGCCGTTTGATCGTCCCTCGCGCTGGCCGTTTCCGGCCGCTGCGGCGGAAACCGGCTATGTCTTAGCGGAAGGAACGGGCTGCGATGTCGCGGATGTCGTAACGGGTCAGGCCGATGTCGGACAGCGTGTGGTTCGACAGGTTGCCGAGTTCGTTCATCGTGCGGCGGTAGGACATCCAGTTCTTGGCAATGCGGATCGGGTTCATGGTCTCTTCCTCGAAGTGTTGGCCGGGAGGTCTCTCTCACCGGTTTGTGAGGTCTGTATACGCGACATATCTATTAATGTGCAGTGCAAAGAAAATGCAGCTGCTATGCATTTGTGCAATAAGACGATGACGGATCGGGCAGATGCCCGTGATGCATGCGAAATAGTCAGAAAGTGCTGATATTTCAGGCGTATGTCCAAAGCGATCGCGTGCGGACGCCATCTCGCACAATGTCGCAGTTGGGGAATTACGACATTGTGCGCCGCAAAAAGACGCGCAAACGAAAACGCCCTCCGGTGGGAGCCGGAGGGCGTTCAAATTGCGACCCGTAAGGGTCCGTTCGGCTTAGATCGAAGCCTTGCGAGCGATGTACGGGATATCGCTGCGGCCGATGCCGAGGTCGCGAAGTTCGCGGTCGGTCATACGGCCGAGTTCGCTGACGGTCTGACGGTACTTGCGCCAGTTGTTGAAAGAGCGTGCCAGGTTCATGTCATTTACCCCTTTCGTGGGCTTGCGTACTGGGCGGCCGCTCGTCTTTGGCGCCGCCCTGATCTGATGGATTGGAATATACGCTGCGCCGCGAAAAAGGACAGCGCAATTGCCGTATGGCACCCATGCGTTTTATGCATGTCAAGCGGAAACTTAGGCGAAATTTTGGCCAAAATCCGGGCTCGACGCCACAAAGGTAAATAAGCCATGCGGGATTGGTTGGTTGCGGTGCAAAAAAGCAATGCCCGCCGGGGGAGGAGGTCCGGCGGGCATTGCTGATATCGATTGGCAGCTTGGGAGGAGGAGGGGCTGCCAATCCTTGGCGGGGACGTTGGGAGGAGGAGATCGTCGCCCGACCGATGAGAAAGATATAGTCTGCCCGGACGCTGGGCAAAAGCGCGCGATTGGAATGGCACCCATGCGTCGGCCGCATGCGTTCTGCAAGCCGGCGCTGAACACGGCAAGAATGGCTGCATTGAGCTTCGAGGCGGTGGAAGATTTCGGATTGTGGACGGGTTTGCCAGGTGTTCGGCGAAAACAATAACGCCCGCCGGGGGAGGAGGTCCGGCGGGCGTCATTAAGAGTGATTGGCAACTGGGAGGAGGAGTGTTGCCAATCGTATCGGAGGAGCGCTGGGAGGAGGAGTGCGCTGCTCCGAATTCCTGTTCGATACCGTTTCCGGCGTCGGGTCTGTCGGCATCATGCCGGGCGCTCGACCATTCCGCCCTCCGGTTTGCCTGTCGCCTCAGCGGCGCCTTGGTTTCCGGTCCGAACCATCTCTGATCCGATGACTGCAATCTACCCCAGCCCCTCGATTTTGTGCAGTGCAATATGGGAATGGATGATATGCGCCCGCTGCATGCCCGAAATCGAAACGTCATCGGCTTCTTGTTGCTAAATCTGCCAGAGATTTCTTTATGTCCCGTTAATCATCTCGTCCGTCGGTTCGCTTTTGCCGCGAATGATCGTCCGCATTGCGGATTGTCGCCGCGATTGCGAATTTCTGGCCGCGCTATACCGTTCCTGCTGACAGGGCGCGGGACGTTCGAGTCGTGCGCATTTCAGAAGAGGGCGGGAACGGATGTACAGGGGTAGGTTGGAACGCGATCTCAAATTGTGGACGCAGCAGGGCCTGCTCGATGCACCGACCGCCGATCGCCTCCTGAAGGAATATGATTCCCGCGAAAGCTCGTTCAGCCTCGGCCGCGTGCTGATGATGATCGCCGCTCTTCTGATGTCGGCCGCCGTGCTGCTTCTGGTCGCGGCCAACTGGGAGGCGATCCCGCGCCTCGTGCGCGTCGTCGGCATCATCGCCTTGATCTGGGGCGCCTATCTGGCGGGCGGGCTGCTCGTCCAGCGCGGCGCGCCGCGGCTTGCAGCAGCGTTCCTTGCGGTTGGCACGCTGGCCTTCGGCGGCGCCATCGCGCTGATCGGGCAGATGTACCATCTCTCGGGTGATGCGCTTCAGGCGATGCTCGTCTGGTTTGCCGGCGCGGTGATTGCGGCAGCACTCTTCCGTTCCGGCGCGGTGACGGCCATTGCCGGTTTTCTCGCCTTCGCCGTCGCCTGGACGGACTGGAACGAGGCCTACCATACAAGCGATACGCTGCTGCTGTGGCTGATGCCGCTCATGGCCGTCATCATCATCCTCTTGGTGCGCTATACCGATGCCGGGCGCGTGCGCCACATCGCCTATCTGCTGCTCGTGGCATGGCTCGCCTTCATCTATGGCGAACACGATACCCCGACCACGGCGATAACGATCGCTTCGCTCGGCGCGCTCGCCTATCTCCTGGCCGCCGTGCCGCAATCGCCGCTCCATGCGCTGGCCCGCAGCGCTGGTGCTGCCCCCGCCTTCTATTCCTATCTCGTGCTGCTGCTCGGCCTGCTTGTTCTCCACTCCGAATTCGATGCCGTGGGGGACCGCCTGATGCTCGGCATCATCACGCTCGTCGCGGCCATCGGCGGCATCGTGCTCTCGGGCAAGGAGAATGGCGCGGTGCGCTATCTCGGTTATGCGACCTTCGCGGCCGAAACGCTCTATCTCGCCTCCGAGACGATCGGCTCGATCATCGGGACATCCGGCTTTTTCCTGATCTCCGGTCTGGTGGTCGCGCTGATCGCCTGGGCCGTGATCGTCGTCGAGCGCCGTTTTTCCAAGGCTGAAACCAAGGCGGAGGCCTGAGCCATGTCGATCCTCTCTTCTTTCCGCATTCCGCCGATTGCCGCCGCCATAATTGCCGCAAGCCTTCAGACCGCCGTGCTCGGCTATATGGTGGAGGGCCGCGCCTCGATCCTGCGTAATGGTGCCGATATCAGGCTGAAGACGCTGCCCGTCGATCCGCGCGATCTGCTGCGCGGCGATTACGTCATCCTCTCCTACCCGATCTCGACGATCCCGAAGAGCATCGTCACCGGCGAGGTGCCGAAAGTGAATGGCCGCGAGCGCCTCGTCGTGCGCCTGAAGCCCGGAAC
>CBFGOD010000326.1:0-5450 GCA_965650295.1 uncultured Shinella sp.
TCTGCGTATTTCACGCGTCCTGTTCCGCCATGAGCATAGGATGTCAAAGACCGAGGCACGGCGCGAACACAAGGAAGCCCACGGCGACCCCCATATCCGATCGGCCCGGCGCCAGATCGGTGCAGAAATTCGCAATGGCCCACCGCGCAGGCACGAACCGGAAGCGGATTGAAACGGCGGGGCTGCTTGCGGGGTGTCGCCGTCACCCGTTCACGTCTAAACCCGTATCCTCCGCCTTGCGCCCCACCGCTCCGATGACATCGCAGGTAATATCCTCATCGATCTCCTCGGGCGCCAGGACGGGAATCCGGCAGCCATGCCGGATCAGGAAGGCCTGGGAGACGAAGCGGATTGCCTCGTCGACCACGGTCACGGGATCCCGTCCCTCGGCATTGGCTGCAGCCAGATTGACGGCCATGTCGCGCGCGAGATTGCGGATCGTATCTTCGGCTGCCATCTCGACCTGTTTGTCGTTGGATTCGCGGTAGGTGCGCACCGCCTTTTCCCATTCCGAGCCGAGAGACAGCACCGGCAACATGCCCTTGTGATCGAGCAGGGCAAAGGCGATCTGGCGCCCGAGTGCGCGGCGGGCCTTTTCCGCAAGCGTATCCGGATCCCGCTCCAGAGCCCCGGCCGCAAGCATGGTTTCCAGCAGCCCTCGAGGCTGTGAAACCGTCACGCCGGAATCGAGCAGCCGGCGCATCACGGCGACCATCACCATGGTGGGGACCTGCTCGCGCACGTCGGTCGCAAGCTTTCCGAGGCGCGGCTCGAGGCTCGTGAGCCATTGCGCGACATCGTCGGCGCTGAAGGTTGCTCCGACGTGCCGCCGGACGATGCGGACGATGTCGTCTGCGATCCGTTCGGGCTTCACAGTGCTGCCGCACGGAACCAATCCGGCGGGCACATTCTCTACCTGCACATGGATCAGGCTATCGCCCATGCGCGGATCCACGTTGAAGGTCGGCACGGTGATCGCAACACCCACAATGCGGGCCACGGCCCGGATACGTCCTTCGAGAAGCGATCCAAGCCCGGCCTCCTCGAGGGCGGCGAGCGTATTTGCCGAAACCGTGGCGACGATCGGGTCGCCGTATTTGGTCCGGTCGAGCGCGCCAGGGCGCATGTCTCCGACCGTTGCAGCGTCTCCGGCATCCGTTTGCGCGCCGCCCGCAAGGCTGCGCCGCCAGACGAAGAAGGCGGCCGCGGCGAGAAGGGCGGCTATGGGCCACAAAACGAAATTGGGAAAACCCGGCACGAAGCCGGTGAGCCCGGTCATGGCCGCAGCCACGGCCAGTGCACGCGGTTCTCGGGAAAGCTGCCGGCCGATATCCGCTCCGAGGCTTGCCCCCTTCTCGTCGCTGACACGCGTAACGACGGTGCCGGCGGCGACGGCCATCAGCATCGACGGGATCTGCGACACCAGTCCATCGCCCACCGAGAGCAGCGAATAGAGATGCGCCGACTCCGAAAAACTCAAGCCGCGCTGGAAGATGCCTATGGCAAGCCCACCGATGAGATTGACGGCCACGATGACGAGACCGGCAATCGCATCCCCCTTGACGAAGCGCATGGCCCCGTCCATCGCGCCGAAGAACTGGCTTTCCTGTTCGAGCTTCGAGCGCCTTTTCTGCGCGGTCGGTCCATCGATGTGGCCATTGCGCAAGTCGCTGTCTATGGCGAGCTGTTTGCCCGGCATGGCGTCGAGCGTGAAGCGTGCGCCAACCTCGGCGATCCGCTCCGCCCCCTTGGTCACCACGATGAACTGGACCAGCGCCACGATCAGGAACACGACGAGGCCGACCAGAACATTTCCCGCGACGACGAAGGTGCCGAACGCATGAATGATTTCCCCGGCATTGCCTTCCGCAAGCACAAGCCGCGTGGTCGAAATGGTGAGTGCGAGGCGGAAGACCGTGCCGATCAGGATGACGGCGGGAAACGTGGAAATATCGAGAATATTGCGCAGATAGATCGTCGTGACGAGAACGATGAAGGCGAAGGCGAGATTGAAGGCAATCATCGCATCGATCAGCACCGTCGGCAGCGGCAGAATGATCATCGCCACGACCAGCGCGAAGAACGCGGCGAAAAGGATGTCCGTCCGGCGACCGACGGCAGCAAGCGATGTCGATAGCATTCGCACGGCTTACAATCCCTTGCTGCTACGCATCTGGGCAAGATTCAGCCCGAGCTCGATGCCATCAGGGGTGAAGGGCACGATGTCGGTCTTTTCGCCGCGCGCGACGACTATATGGTCGCGCGCAATCTCGCGCACGTGCCAGCCGTTGGTGAGCGTCTCCCCTTCGCGGTAGCGCTTTCCGTCATGTCCGACGATAAACTTCATCGGCTCGTATCCGGCCGCGGCAACGAAATCCTTGAGACCCGAGGACAATGACGTCAGATCGACGATTGGCACGGGACTGCGCCGGCGGACAGCGGCAACGATCGAAGCCAGCCGGGCTTCGCCGGCCGTATCGAGGGCTGGCGAGCCGTCACCGAGATGGATCGCCGTCTCGCCGACTGCCTCGACCTTCACGTCGAGCCCGGCAAGGCGCAACGCCTCATCGAGTTCTGCGACGATCGTCGAGACCGACGCCTGTACCTTGCTTTCATGATGTGCCGGGACCGTGGCGACGATCGATGCCGGCGCATCTTCAGACCCTATACCCGCCACGAGAAGACCGGCCGCGAGTGCCAGCAACAGCGCTGCCGCGATGCGCCTGCGGGAGTAACCCGATTGCGTCGAGGGACTGCGCAAGCCCTCGATGCTGCATTCCACCCCGGCGATGCGGAGTGCCGCGCTGTCCTTGAGCGATACTCTCTCGCCCTGTTTGATTTCGCGTCGATCGACGACGATACCATCGCCGATGGCCTGAAGCGTCGCGGAACCATTTTCCGCAAGCTCCAGATGAAAGGCGACCGTCGGCGGGACCCCCAGAATGACGATATCACAATCGTGTCCGCCCCCGATCCGGTGTCGGCCGGTTGAAAGGGGTAGACGGGTCGTTTTGCCGCTTCGCGTCACAAGAAGTGTCGCTCGTGCCTCCCCCGGCCTGGCGACATTCTCGCCGGCCATAGACGATCGTTCGCGTTTCCAACGCGCGGACAAACCTCTCCGCATTCCCAAACTCCAGTACTGAAGGGCGCAAAGCGCTTTCCGCGCCCAACGGACGCATGCAGGAAGAGTCGGGGCGAAGCCGACGGCCTCGCCCCGACCTCGATCAGGCCGGGCCGATCTTCTTGATGGCGTTTGCTTCGCCGTTGATTTTTGTGATTTCGGTCGCAACCTTGAGGCTCTTTACGGTCGCTTCATCCTGAGCGGCCTTGAAGCTCGCGATTGCACCATCGATACCCGAAGTGGCAGTAGCCATATTGTCTCTCCTGTCTATTGGACGGTCGGACGATACAAATAATTGCGGAACATTCAAGAAAATATTGTTAACTTTTGGTTAATTCGTATTTTGGATACTTTTTTCACTTTGAGGATATTTAGAAACTCATAGATATTCATATAATATACTTATAATAATTGAAAATTAACGAAATTAACCACGAAATCAATTTCGCGGATATGCATCTTTTCCCCGTGATACACCCCCAGGCACGGTCAATCGCCCCGGAGGCAAGCATGGTGCCCAGGATATCGTCCCTCGTTCTTTCCGCTGCGCTTCTCGCATCGTCTCCTGCGATGGCGGAAGGAGGAGACATTCAGCTCAACGTCATTTCGCAACCCGCGAGCGAAGTGGTCGAGACCCTGTCCTTCATGTCCGGCATACCGGTGACGACCGCTGGAAAACTGGATGGGCGGATCGAAAACCTCACCATTTCCGGAGACCCCGTCGAGGCTTTCGCCAAACTTGGACGCGCCGGTAACCTCTTCGTGGCGTTCGACGGCACGCGGGTTATCATCTCGCCCAAATCGGAACTGTCGACCGCGGTTTTCCCTCGAAAGGGAAGTGCGTGGCTTAGCGCGAAGCGCGCAATCGATGCGCTTTTTCCGCTGTACCCGCCGGAGGCGATCGCGCATGAACCGACAAGCGACGTACTCATCGTTCGTGGTCCTCCGATCTTCGTTTCCACCATCGAAACGCTGCTCAACCGGTCGCGCAAGGCCACCGTTCAGATCGTGCGTGGCGGAAAAGTGGAAACACTGGTTCTGGACGGCGAGGACGGTCTGTGACAGGCGGCCATGGCGGAAAAAGATGACCATCGAACGCTTCGGCAGATCGAACGCGTCCGGCAGCTGAGACATTCGCGGCTTCAAGGTCGCCTTGCAGCCTTACGTCGGGACGCCGCGTCGCTCGACGCACAAAAACAGACTGACCTCGCACGCCGGCAGATGCTCGATAACGATAGAGCGACGAGTGGCATCACGTCGATGCTGCCTTGCGGCGACCATGTCACCGGCAGGGCACTGCACATGGTGGTGCGGCGGCAAGAACACCTGACCTCCGCTATCGCAAGGCTGGACGAACAGATCGCCGCAACGGCAAGCCGGGCAATGCTGGTCTCCAGACAAATGAGTGACTGCGAGAGGGAGCTCTCGCTCGCTCAGCGAAAAATGCTTCGCCTTGGCGAACTGCTCAAACTCGCCTTCGGGCGTTTTCGACGTGGTTGACGGCGGCTTCGTCGCCAGCCGCCATTGAGCGGCCATCCCAATGTTGTCCATTTTGCGAAGAACAGTCCCGATCACGCAACAAACGGCCGCACACACCCGGGAGACACAGCCTTTTGTTAAGGTTCTGGCGCCTCTAATCCTTCTGTGCTCGCCTCATCACTCATCCTGCACCTGATGATTTTGCCGGCTTCCACACCACTCGAATAAATCGAGTGTCTCAGCCCACCGCCCGTGCGGTTCGGCAAGCGTCATCAGGACGCTGCGTCATCTTCAAATTTACGGGTTGCGGGATTGGGATACCGATGAGAGGAAATTTGATCGTCCGAGCGTTGCGCTCTTTCCCTAGGGACCGGGTGGGCAACATCGCGCTGACATTCGCACTGCTGCTCGCCCCGATGATGGGCGCCGTCGGTGCCAGCATCGATTATGTCCGAGCCTATAACACACGCTCGAAAATGCAGTCGGACCTCGACGCCGCTCTCCTCGCTGCCATCAAGGACGTCGGCTCCGCCAATGATGCAGCGCTGCAAAAACGGGTCGAGAATTGGTTCGCCGCACAAACGAAACTGGAAGCCTCGTCGTACACGGTAAGCGATATCACGATCGATACCAGCAATCTCAAGATCACCGCAAAGGCCCGATCGACGGTTCCGACGACATTGATGTCCATTCTGGGCGTGGATACCGTCGATGTCAGCGTATCATCGACCGTCCAGGGGCCGGGACAGGCCTATATGGACGTCTATATCGTGCTGGACAAATCGGCCTCGATGCTGCTGGCGGCGACGGCTGAGGGGCAAGCCACCATGCTGGCGTCCCAGGCCAAATG
>CBFGOD010000327.1:0-5440 GCA_965650295.1 uncultured Shinella sp.
GCCGCGAGCTCTTCGGCGCGGCGGCGCTCGGCGGCGAGCGTGCGGTTGTTGGTGGTGGCCAGCGCCTCGTTTTCGGCAATCAGCAGCTCGGAGCGCTTCTCCTCCTCGACCCGAAGCTGCATGGCGTCAATCAGCTCGGTGTGCTCGCGGTCGATATCGCTTTTGATGTCCATGAGCGCGGAGAGATCGTCGACAAGCGCGTCGGTCTCCTTGCGGATGCCGGGCACGACGGCGCCGAGCAGGATGGCGCTGCGCACCGAGGACAACGCATCATCCGGCGTCACCAGCAGGGCCGGCGGCGGGTTGCGGCCCATGCGCTGGAGGGCGGCGAGCACTTCGGCGAGCAGGCCGCGGCGATCGTGCAGCGAGGCGCGCACGCCCGCCTCCCGCTCGCGCATGCCTTCCAGCCGCTTTTCGCCGGCCAGGATCTTCTCTTCCATGTCCTTGCGCATCGCTGCGGATTTAACGATTTCGTCGCGCAGCGTCTGGCGCGATTTGTCGAGCTTGGCGATTTCGGCTTCCAGCGCCTTGGTCTTCTCGTCAGAGACGGTAATCGACTGGGAGAGTGTTTCCAGCTCGCGGCGCGTGCTGTCGCGGCGCAGCGAGAGCGCTGCGGTCGGGTCGACCTCGGCCTTCGGCAGGGAACCGGTCGTGACGGCGGCCTCGTTCGGCTCGGCAATGGCGGAGTGGGACAGGAGGGCAAGCGACAGCACAGCCGAAAGCAGCGCCGGCCGCAGCAGGCGGCTGACATCTCCACCGGGATAGGCTTTGCCGGTTTTCCTCATCGTTTCCCAAAAATCTGTTCTGACCGCTCTATGCTGATTTGGCGCTTTCGCCAAGAAATCCTGCGGCCTGAAGATCCCTTGGACAGAAGAGCGCCAAAAATACGGCCTCTGCCATTCTGAACCCCGCCATTCTAAACTAGGGGGCTTGTGCGGTGATTGCGTCAGCTGCGGTGATAGGGATGGCCGGAGAGGATGGTGACGGCGCGATAGAGCTGCTCGGCGAGCAGGATGCGCACGAGCTGGTGCGGCCAGGTCATCTTGCCAAGGCACAGCGTCGCGTCGGCGCGGTCGTAAAGCGCGGGGTCGAGCCCGTCGGCGCCGCCGATGGCGATCATCAGTTCGCGTTTGCCGGCATCGCGGAACCCACCGAGGAGATTGGCGAAACCGGGCGAATCGAGCGATTTGCCGCGCTCGTCGAGCAGGATCAGCACGGCGCCGTCGGGCAGCGCCTTTTCCAGCATCGCCGCTTCCTCGCGCTTGCGCGTCTCGGCATTGCCGGCGCGGCTTTCGCCGACTTCGGCCATCTTGCCGAGTTCGAGGCCGATGGCGGGACCGGCCTTGGCGAAACGGTCGATATAGCGGGCCGCAAGATCCTTCTCAGGGCCGGCCTTCAGCCGTCCAACCGCAAAAAGTCCAACCCGCATCGCCCGAAGCCCTGTCCGTTCGGGTGGCGCCTAAGCCGCGCCACCGTGTTTCCTCGCCAGACAGGTGCCCGGCGTCTTATCGCGTTTAGTGAACCGTGCCGTCTTCCATCTCGGGAGCCGCCCACATCCGTTCGATGTTGTAGAACTCTCGGATCTCCGGCCGGAACACATGGACGATGATATCGCCCGTGTCGATGAGCACCCAGTCGCCGGCTTCAAGGCCTTCGACGCGGGCATTGCCCAGGCCTTCGTCCTTCATGTCGGAGATGAGGTGGTCGGCAATCGCCATGACGTGACGGTTCGAGCGTCCGGACACGACCACCATGTAGTCGCCCAGCGCCGATTTACCGGCAATGTTGATCGTGACGATATCTTCTGCCTTCGAGTCCTCGAGGCTAGCGAGGACCAGGTGAAGGGCACGGTCGGCGGCATCGTCGCTGCGGCCCGCGCTCCTGGAGAAAACGCCGATGACGTTTCCCTTTGCGTGCGCTGTTGTCAGGTTCGTTCCTTTCCGTAAAACAGGTCAAGCACGTCTCGTGCCGGTATATGTCGTCCCCGGCACCTACTAAATGTAGGCACCAATGGTTACCACTTTCAAGACGTCACTTCTGATGGATGGTTTTCTCTAGCATTTTGCGTGTGCGCAACGCCGTGGAGCTGAGCGGCGAACGCGGCCCGTGGATGAACGTCCAGGCGGGCGCCCGGCGGCCCGGCAGGCTCATCGCGTCCTCCTCGTCGACGCGGGCATAGTCGAAGGTCTTGGCCATGCGCGAGGAGAGGTAGGCGAGCGTCGAGCCCGGCCGGTCGATGACGGCGATCGGGAAGGTGCCGGCGATCGTCTGCCAGTTCTGCCATTTGTGGAAGGTTTTCAGGTTGTCGGCGCCCATGATCCAGACGAAGTTGACGCCACGGTTCAGCGCCTGCACGCGTTCCAAAGTCTTGGCTGTATAGCTCTGGCCAAGCCGCTTTTCGAAGGCCGTCACTTTGACGCGGGGACTGGGTGCAAGGTCTTCGCTGAGACGAATGCGCTCGGCGAGCGGCGCCAATTCCCTATGATCTTTCAGCGGGTTGCCCGGCGTCACCATCCACCAGAGCTGGTCGAGGCCGAGCCTCCGCAGCGCGGTTTCGGCAACCAGCGCGTGGCCCTGGTGCGGCGGGTTGAACGAGCCGCCGAACAGGCCGACGGCCATGCCCTTTTCGACATGCGGCATCCTCAGATAGCGTGTCTCAACCGCGTCCGCCGTCACCTCAGGGCCGCACCTGTCCGGTGCCGCGCACCCGGTATTTGAACGAGGTGAGCTGCTCGACGCCGACGGGGCCGCGCGCATGCATTTTCCCGGTCGCAATGCCGATCTCGCCACCCATGCCGAACTCGCCGCCATCGGCGAACTGGGTGGAGGCATTGTGCAGCAGGATCGCCGAATCGATTTCTGTGAAGAAGCGCTCGACCACGTCGGGGTCTTCGGCGATCACCGCTTCCGTATGGGCGGAAGACCAGCGGTTGATATGGTCGATCGCACCGGAAATGCCGTCGACCAGCGAAACGGAGATGATCGCGTCGAGATATTCCGTCGACCAGTCCGATTCCTCTGCCGCAACAAGATTGCCGATGCGGGCGCGGATCTCGTCCGTGGCGCGCACTTCGCAACCGGCAGCCAGCAGGCCTTCGACGAGCGGTGCCAGATGCGTCCCGGCGACGGCGCGGTCGATCAGCAGCGTTTCCGCAGCCCCGCAGATGCCGGTGCGGCGCATCTTGGCGTTCACGACGATCTTCTTGGCCATGTCGAGGTCGGCCGACTTGTCGACATAGATATGGCAGAGGCCTTCGAGATGGGCGAAGACCGGAACGCGCGCTTCGCTCTGTACGCGCGCGACGAGGCTTTTGCCGCCGCGCGGCACGATGACGTCGATCGATCCGTTGAGGCCGGACAGCATGGCGCCGACGGCGGCGCGGTCGGTCACCGGCACATATTGAATGGCGTGCTCCGGCAGGCCGGCGGCTTTGAGGCCGGCGGCGAGGCAGGAATGGATCGCCTGCGATGAATTCACGCTGTCGGAACCGCCGCGCAGGATCACGGCATTGCCGGCCTTGAGGCACAGCGCGCCGGCATCGGCCGTCACGTTGGGGCGGCTTTCATAGATGACGCCGATGACGCCGAGCGGCGTGCGCACGCGCTCGATATGCAGGCCGTTCGGACGATCCCATTCGGCGATGATGTCGCCGACCGGGTCCTTCAGGTCTGCGATATCGCGGATTGCGGCGGCGATGCCGTCGATGCGCTCCGCCGTCAGCGTCAGCCGGTCGATGAAGGAGGCGGCGACGCCGCTTTCACGGGCATTGGCGAGATCGATGGCATTGGCCGCGAGGATGGCCTCGCGGTTGGCGAAGATTTCGGCGGCCATGGCTTCGAGCGCGCGGTTCTTCTCCGCAGCCGTGGCGATGGCGAGCGGGCGGGCGGCGGCGCGGGCGTTGCGGCCGATATCGGCCATGAGGGCGTCGATATCGGTCTTGACCTGATCAAGCATGGCTTACGTCCTTTCCCGCCTCCGCGGCCGATACGGCAAGGCCGGTCACCACGAGGTCGTCCCGGTGCACCATCGCGGCGCGGCCGGCATAGCCGAGGATTTCGGCGATATCAGCGGATTTCTTGCCGACGATCAGTCGGGCTTCGTCCGCATCGTAGCCGGCCAGACCACGGGCGATCTCGCGGCCGTTCGCGCCGTAGATCGCCACGGTATCGCCGCGCGAGAACGTGCCCCAGACGCCGCGCACGCCGGCGGGCAGCAGGCTTTTTCCCGCACTCAGCGCCGTTTCGGCGCCGGCATCGATCTCCAGCCGTCCGGCGGGCTGCAATTGCCCGGCAATCCACGTCTTGCGCGCCGTGACCGGCGAGCCCGAAGGCGCAAACCACGAGGAGCGTGCGCCCTCTTCGATGGACCGCAGGGGATGATCGACCTTGCCGGAGGCGATGATCATCGCGCAGCCCGCGCCCGTTGCGATCTTGCCGGCATCGATCTTGGTGCGCATGCCGCCGCGCGACAGTTCCGACGCTGCCCCACCCGCCATCGCCTCGATTTCAGGCGTGATGGCGGCGATGGTATCGAGGAATTGCGCGTTGGGATCGAGATGCGGCGGGGCGGTGTAGAGCCCGTCGATATCCGACAGCAGCACGAGCAGGTCGGCGCCCGTCATCGTTGCGACGCGGGCGGCGAGCCGGTCGTTGTCGCCATAGCGGATTTCGGTCGTGGCGACCGTGTCGTTTTCGTTGATGATCGGCACTGCGCCGAGCTTCAAAAGCTGGTTGATCGTCGCGCGCGCATTGAGATAGCGGCGGCGTTCTTCCGTGTCACCGAGGGTCAGCAGGATCTGGCCGGCGACGATGCCGTCGGACGACAGGCTCTCCGACCAGGCGCGCGCCAGCGCGATCTGGCCGACGGCCGCCGTGGCCTGGCTTTCCTCAAGCTTCAAGGCGCCGGCTGGCACCTTCAGCACCGAGCGGCCGAGCGCGATGGCGCCGGAGGAGACGACGAGCACATCCGTGCCGCCGGCCTTCAGTGCGGCGATATCCTTGCACATCGCATCGAGCCAGGCCTTTTTCAGGCCCGTGGCGCGGTCCACGAGCAGGGCCGAGCCGATCTTGATCACAATCCGGCGGTGTTTTCCGAGCGGTTTGCGGTTCTTCGTCATCTCAGTCGTCGGATCCGGCATTCTTCGATTGAACGATGATGTCGCGCACGGCGCGCAGCGCGCCGACCATGCCGACATTGGCGACGGCGGAAAGCTGCAGCACCGGCTGGCCGCAGGCCTTTTGCAGCGCCTTGGTCTTCTTCTTCAGCTCGTCCTCGTCGAGAAGGTCGATCTGCGAGAGTGCCACGATCTCCGGCTTGTCGGTGATGCCGCCGCCATAGGCTTCCAGCTCGTGTTTGACCGTCTTGTAGGCCTTGCCGACGTCCTCTTCCTGCGCGGAGACGAGGTGCAGCAGCACGCGCGTGCGCTCGACATGGCCGAGG
>CBFGOD010000328.1:0-5420 GCA_965650295.1 uncultured Shinella sp.
GATGCGGCGTGCGGCCATGTAGGAAAATTCGAAGCGGGCGACCCGCAGGCCTTCCGCGGCGAGCGCTGTGGCTGCCGCGTTCATCGCCGCCGAATCCATCGGCGCACCGCTGCCATGGGCGAGCAGCAGGGTGACGGGCGCATCCTCAGGGCCGTCGAACAGGAAAGGCGGGCTCATGCGGTCGTCGCATCCATTGGACCGGGGATCGTTTCACTTGGCATGGTCCTTCACCTCGCCGGGTGCGATCGGATCGCTGGCGGGAAATGTCTCTTCCAGTGCCTCTTCGAGATAATCGTCCTGTTCCGCCTTTGCTGCCTTGTCCTGCTGCTTGGCGCGCTCCTTTTCGAGCGAGGCTTTCGGGCTGTCTTTTTCGATGGGCATCGTCGTCTCCCGCGTTGCTTCCTCTGAAAGATAGGGTGTTTTTTCTGGAGGGCGAGGGGTCAGGTCTCCGGCATACCCAACTCGGCGATGACGGGCAGGTGGTTCGAACCGAAAGCCGGGCCGACGCGATGGCTGCGCACCGAAATGTCGGGCGAAACGGCGACATGATCGATGGTGGCGCCGATATAGGCGAGCCAGTCGAGCTTCAGGCTGAAGCGCGTGACCGCCTGCAACCAGCCGCCTTCGGTGGAGGCAAGGCCGGCCTGACGCAGGAAGCTGCGATAGAAAGGCGACCAGGTCGGCGTGTTCCAGTCGCCGGCGACGATGACGGGCGCGCGCTGGAGATCACCCTTCACCGCATCGGCCGCCGCCGAGAGATAGGCGTTGCGATCACGCCACTGCCAGAGCCGGCGCGGCGTTTCGGGATGGAGGGCATAGAGGAAGAGCGGTTTGCCGCGCATGTCGAGCTCGAGCCGCAGCGGCTGCTTGTACGCCTTCGGCTCGGTGAAGGCGCGTTTCAGCTCGGTTTCCGCGCGGATCGGCAGGGTGGAGTAGACCTTGATATTGTCCCGCGACAGGGCCTCCGCCCCGCTCTCATAGGGAAAGAGCCCGGCGCCGGAAAGGGCGGCCGCCCATCGCCCCGTGGTCTCCTGCAAAACGACGATATCGGGTTTTTCCCGCCGCAGCAGGTCGATGAAAACGGCGGGCTCTTCCGGATTCTCGACGAAAAGATTGGCGGTCAGAACCTTCAAGCCGCTGTCGGCCGCCGAGGGGCGGGCAGTCGGCACGTCGAAGGCCGGGATGAGGGCGATGGCAAGGCCGGCAAGCGCGATCACGATTGCCTTCAACCGCCCCGTTATGACAGCCGCAACGGCCAGCAGTAGACCGGCGGTCACGACATAGGGCCAGGCGAAGGTGAGCAGATCGACCAGCCAGAACCGGTCGGCGGCAAGCACGACGATACTAACGGCAAAGAGATAGGCGATGACGCCCGGCAGGACGAGGAGACGGTAGGCCATGGCGATTGGCCCCCGGCGCGGCGCTATCAGCATCGACTGTTCCCTCTGCATCACGGAATTCGGTTCAGCGCGATTCCCGTAACGGGAGGCTAGCATGTAGCGCGCGTAACGATGCGCTGCAACGACAAGGTGCTTCGCAGGCTTGGATGGCACGGGAGGAAACCATTTCTCCGATGCGACCTGCGCATATGCAGGCATTCTCACGCTTGCAAGATCACGCCGTGAAATCTTGCAGGCTCGTTATCACCGCGCGATGGAAATAGGTGACGGGCGCGGGGAGTGTCAGCTTATTTCCAGCAGTGGTGCGCCATATCCTATCAGGCTGCCTTCCGTTGCAATGAGCCGCGTCACCAAACCTTCGCGGTCGGCACTTACGGGCGTCAGGACCTCGCCGATCTGGAGATAGGCGAAGACCTGCGCCTTCTCGATACGATCGCCTTCGCGCAACGGTTCCCGCGTTTCAAGAGGGTGGCGGAAGCGGAGATATCCGATGCCGGGCGATTTCAGAAAGGCGGGTGCCGCCGCGTCCGGCGCCGCTGTCCCATTGTCCAAGGGCTCCGGATCGGCAGCGTCGACAGGCGTGCGGCAGAATTCGAGGCGCAAGGAACCGTCCTGCCATTGGCACTGAAAGAACGTCGTATCGCTCGCCTGGAGGCGTTGCACGAGCGCCTCGATCTTATCGGTGGCTATCATCGATGCCCCTCTCGTCCGGTTTTGCCGCCAGCCAGCGCTCAAGGTGATGGATATCCACGCCTCCGCGCACGAAGCCCGGCTCCTGCATGAGGACCTGCTGCAACTGTACGGTTGTTTCGATGCCCGTGATGGTCAGCTCTTGCAGGGACGCCCTCATCCGGGCGAGCGCATCTTCGCGGGTGCGGCCATGCGTGATGACCTTCGCAATCAGAGAATCATAGTTTGGGGGCACCGTGTAGCCATCGTACAAATGTGAATCGACCCTGACGCCGGCTCCCGCAGGCGGCGCCCAAGTCAGAACCTTGCCGGGGCAGGGAATGAAGCGCCACGGATGCTCGGCATTGATGCGGCACTCGATAGCGTGGCCCCGCGGCGCGATGTCCTCCTGCGTGAACGACAAGGCGTGCCCCTGTGCGATCTTGAGTTGCTCGACGACGATATCTATCCCCGTCGTCATTTCGGTGACGGGGTGTTCCACCTGAACACGGGTATTCATCTCGATGAAATAGAATGCATCGTCCTGGTAGAGAAATTCGAATGTGCCGGCCCCGACATAACCGATTTCCCGGCAGGCGCGCGTGCACAGCGCACCCAAGTCGGCAATTTGCTCGCGCCTGATGCCAGGGGCAGGGGATTCCTCGATCAGTTTCTGGTGACGGCGCTGCATCGAGCAATCCCGTTCTCCCAGCCAGACCGCGTTTCCGTGGCTGTCGGCAAGCACCTGGATTTCGATGTGCCGCGGCCGCTCGAGGAACCGCTCCATGTAGAGGTCCGCGCATCCGAATGCCTTTGCGGCTTCCTCCCGCGTCATGGCGACGGCTTTCGCCAGATCCCCCTCGGCATGCACAACCCGCATTCCGCGTCCGCCGCCGCCGGCGGCCGCCTTGACAATGAGCGGATAGCCAACCTTGCGTCCCGTTGCGATGATGGCCTGTTCGTCGAGCGGCAGCGCGCCGTCCGAACCCGGCACGCAGGGCACGCCTGCGGCGGCCATCGCATTCTTCGCGCTGATCTTGTCGCCCATGCGGTTGATGGCGTCGGCGGGCGGTCCGATGAAAACCAGGCCTGCATCCGTGACAGCTTTGGCGAACTGGGCATTTTCTGACAGAAATCCATAGCCGGGATGGATCGCCTGAGCACCCGTCAGGCGTGCCGCCTGCAACAGGAGCGCCTGGTTCAGATAACTGTCGCGCGCGGGCGCGGGACCGATGCAAAGGGACGTGTCGGCCATTTGCACATGACGCAGGTTGGCGTCCGCCTCGGAATGGACAGCCACGGTCTTGAGGCCGAGAACGCGGCAAGCACGCAGGATTCGCAGCGCGATCTCACCCCGATTAGCGATGAGAACCGTATCAAACATCACGATCCCCGGCATTCTCGATTTCGAAAAGCGGCATGCCGGGTTCCACCGCGCTGGCGTCGCTAACCAGCACCTGCGCGATCCGGCCGCCGGTGTCCGCCTCGACGGCGTGCATCATCTTCATGGCTTCCAGCACGGCGACTTGCTGGCCGGCTTCGACCGTCTGCCCAATTTCCACCAACGGCTGCTCACCGGGCGCGGTGGCGCGATAGAAGGTGCCGTGCATGTTCGCGCATATGAAGCGTTTGCCTACCTCGGGGACGCCGGATGCGGGAACTGCGGCGGGGATGTCAGGCCTTTTCGTATCGCTCCGGGGTGGAGCGGCTTTCGCGACGGCCGGTGCTCGCACGAGCCGGATGCGCAAACCGTTCGCCTCGTATTCCATTTCCGTGACATCGCTGCCCTGCAGGCTCCGGAGCAACGTCTCCACCAGTTCCTCGGTCATCTGCGCCTCACACGAAGGATTTAAAGGTAATACCGGCCTCGGTTAGCCGCTGGCGCACGACCGACGCGATCCTGATCGCGCCGGGACTATCGCCATGCACGCAGATCGAGCCGATTGCCATGGGAACGAGGCTGCCGTCCACCGCCTCCACGGCGCCGGCATTGATCATGCGCACGACACGATCCGCGATGGCGTCGGGATCATGCAACACAGCGCCGGGCTTGTTGCGCGAAACCAGTTGTCCCGTCGGCTCGTAGGCGCGGTCGGCGAAGATTTCGGCGCAAGTCGGCAGGCCGATCTCCTGTGCTATTCGCGTGGCGTGACCATCGGGAAATGTGAGCAGGACAAGTTTGCGGTCCACGGCGGCGATGGCCCGCACGATCGCACCGGCGACCCCGGCGTCGTCGCGCGACAGGTTCGCCAGTGCGCCGTGCGGCTTGACATAGGAGATTGGGTGGCCGGCATAGGTGGAAACGCCCATGGCCGCTCCAACCTGATAGGCGACGAACTGTTCGATCTCGGTGGGGCTGAACACCATGGCGCGACGTCCAAAGCCCCAAAGGTCGGGGTATCCGGGATGCGCGCCGACAGCCACGCCGAGCTCCCTGGCACGCTGAAACGTGTGGGCCATGACATGCGGATCGCCGGCATGCATGCCGCAGGCGACGTTGGCTGAACTGACGATCTGCAGGATTGCGTCATCGTCACCCATTTTCCATGGCCCGAAGCCTTCTCCCAGGTCGGCGTTCAAATCCACGGTCGGATGCGTGCTTTTGTCATTCACGGGCGTTTTCCTCGCAAAAACGAAACTATCAGCGCGCGCTGGCGGCTGTCATCAACGCAAGCTCCTGACGAATACCGGCATTTTCCAGAATGTCGGTGCGAATAGCCTCTTGCGCAGCTTCCATATCGATCAGTTCGAAGCGAACGGCCTGTCCCGGCCGCATCTGTGCCAACCGCCAAAGGTCGGTTTCGATCACGGTGGCGATCTTGGGGTAGCCGCCCAGAGTGTTGGCCTCGGCCATCTGTACAATCGGCTGGCCGGACGGGGGCACCTGGATCGTGCCGGGCAGGACCCCATGCGACAACAGCTCCAGCTTGCGGCGCATCGGCATCGCGGCGCCCTCGAGGCGATATCCCTGCCTGTTGCAGTCCGGGGTAAGCCTGTAACTGGTCTGGCCGAAGGCTGCCTGCGCCTCATCCGTGAAATGCGGATACTCCGCAGCTGCGACCGCGCGGACACGGATGGTGCCGGCATCGAGTTCGTTCATGAAGCCGATGCGCGAGGCGGGGGCGACCGCTATGGGACGAACGGTTCGGCCTTCATGTGCTCCGACACTCAGGCGGTCGCCTTTCCTGAGGCCACGGCCTTCCATGCCGCCGAAGCCACTCTTGAGGTCGGTCGAACGCGAGCCGAGCACGGGAGGAACATCGATCCCGCCCTGGATGGCCAGCACCACACGCGATCCGCGCTGCGGTGGCGCAATGGACAGGACGTCGCCCTCCTGCGCCTCCACCGCAG
>CBFGOD010000329.1:0-5417 GCA_965650295.1 uncultured Shinella sp.
TTTCTCCTAAAATGTTTTCTCACGCTCGCAGTTCCCCAATGGAACTTCGCGGCGCTTTGCGCGTTTTCCAGCCGGCTATTCGTGCCGGTAGTTTTCAACGCTTGAGGAGATGGGAATGGAAGACGCGGGGATCGGCTGGATCGCAGCGATCATTATCGGCGGTATAGCCGGCTGGCTTGCCGAACGGTTCATGAAGAGCGACATGGGCGTACTGATGAACATCGTGCTCGGCATCGTCGGCGCGGCAGTCGCCAATCTTCTGCTTGGCCTGATCGGCGTCTCGCTTGGCGGCTGGATCGGCTATCTCATTGCGGGGTTTGCCGGCGCCTGCATCCTCATCGCACTTGCGCGCGCCATAAGGCGCTGAAGTCACTTACGATTTCTCCCAAAAAAACGAGCCCGGCCCCGCATTTGCGAGGCCGGGCCGTCAGCCGACTGGAGGATCAGGCTAACTTAGAACGAACGCTGGAAGCGAACGATACCACCCCAGGTGCCGCCATCGACGTCGCGGTCACGGTAGACCACTTCCGGCGTGACGACGAAGCCCGGAACGACCGTGAAGGCGACGTTGGCGTTGGCAACGAAGGTTTCGCTGTCATCATAGGCGAGCTGAGTGTTGAACTTCACGCGCTCGGTCAGAGCAACGGAGGCGCCGCCCCAGACAGCCCAATCGCCGTCCCAGGTCGCGTAGTCGTTGCGGAAGTCGCCGTTCGTGTTCCAACCGGCCATGACGAAGGCAGAGAAGCTGCCGAAGTCGCCATCCAGACGAGCCTTGATCGCGCCTTCTTCGAGGCTCGAATCATAACCGCCGAGGACACGCGCCTTGAAGGATTCACCAGCGTAGCCAACACCACCGACGATGTTCGGGACGTAGTCGTTACCGGCGCTGGCAAAGTCTTCAAGCGAGAGAACGGCGGTGATGCCGTTGTCGGACTTGTAGTTGTACTGGATGACGTTGGTGTCGTCCGTACCGAAGTCGATCAGGTCATCGACCAGAACGGCGCCGGCATAGTCGGCGAAGGTGAGGAAGGCCGAGTCGGTCTTACCGACGCGGAAGCCGGCGAGGTCGATATAGGCATGCTTCACATCGAGCGAAGTGTTGCCCTGGCGCCAGTTGAAGCGAATTTCGCTGTAGGTGGTCAGAGCGCCGTATTCGGTATCCGAAGCCGTCGACAGACGCAGCGAGAAGCGCGAACGCGTGTCCCACTCGTCGCCAACGCCGCTGGCGTTCGTGTCGAGGCCGAGAAGCTCGCCACCGCGGACGTCCATGCGAACGTAGCCGCCGATCTTGAGGCAGGTTTCCGTGCCGGGGATGTAGAAGTAACCCTTGCCGAACGCGTCGCAGACGCGAACATATTCCATCGGCTCAGGCTCAGCAGCGACGATAGCGTCTGCGGCGTGAGCGCCCGAAACCGTGACGAGGGCGGCGGCCGAGCCGATGAGGAGGCCCTTGATGTTCATTTTTAACTCTCCGTTTGATTCACGAGGCCGGACCCCTCTCCGCAGCACGAACTGTCCCGCGGATGCCCCGGCCACCGGCAAGCGGGAGTGCAATCCCGCAGCCGGCTGGCGGGAAACTATCCAGACGGAAAAGACCCTCAACCGCCAAAGCGAATTGTGACTAAAGTGTGACTATGGAGGACCGCTCGAGCGTTGCCGGAAAGACACGCATTTCGCGCATATTACAGCTACATGAAGAAACCTAAATAATTTTATGAAATAATTTCAATATTATAGAGGAAAAACGCACCCTCATAGATGGTGTTTTTCATGACAAATTCAGGTGGGCGGGAATTCTTTGCTGGTGCCCGGTCACCACGACTCGTGTTCGTCCCACCCATTGCTTGACTGCACGACAAAATGGAACATAATGAGAACAAAACAAGCGATGGAATGATATCAAAACCTTTTCCGGCGGAGGCCAGCGTGCAATCGAATGCGCAGCAAGAGGTCGCGTCCACATTTGCAAGCGATGCTGACGACAGCGCCGTGCAGCGCGTGCTGGAAGATCATCACGGCAATGCGTGCGCCGCCATCGCCACCTTGCTTTCCGACTGTGGGCATCTGCGCAGGCAGCTCGCCCTGGCCTCGCGCATGATGGGTTATGGCTTTTCCAGAGGCTGGGTTCCGACCCCCGACCGTATAGCAGGCGCTCCGCCGGATGCCGGTGCATCAGATTGAGATGCCGGCGGGTGGCGTCACCAAAGGGAGTGGCGGATCGTTCGGATTTTTTTGATCGCCAGGCGCAATGATCGGGGGAGGCACACCGTCCTCCTGCTTGCGATCCGGAATGCCGCCGGTTCCCTGCGGGCCACGGGGTGTTTCGAGCGCGTCGTCCCTGGTTTTCTCAATGGGCATATCGGTCTCCTTCAAAGGATGAACCGATAGACAGCCGCAAGGTTCCGGATCCGCGGCCCGGTCGCGTCAGCGAACCTGATCGAGCAGGCGCTTGCATTCCAGGAGATCGTAGAGTGCCTCCTGCAGGAGGGCGCGGTCTTCCTTGCCGACGCTGGTCTTGCCGAGCGAGATTTCCGGCGCCTCGTCACCGCCGCCGACGAAGGAGAAGAAGCGGCGGCTGGCCGGAGCCTTGGCGGGGCCGACGATCTGGTCCTCGTCGCTGCCGGCTTTCGGCGGCGTCGGTTCTTCGTGGCTTGCTGCCGCCAGCGCCTCGACGGTCGCCAGATCACCACTGGCGATGGCCGCGACGAATTTGTTGCCGTTGAGCTTCAACAGCTTCTGCACGCCCTTGATCGTATAGCCGTGATCATAGAGCAGATGGCGGATGCCCTTCAGGAGATCCACGTCCTCGGGACGGTAGTAACGCCGTCCACCGCCGCGCTTCATCGGCTTGATCTGCGTGAAGCGCGTTTCCCAGAAGCGCAGCACATGCTGCGGCAGGTCGAGATCGTCGGCGACCTCGCTGATGGTGCGGAAAGCGTCCGGACTCTTGTCCATTCTGTCCTCGAGAAAGCTCACGGCGGCCACGCAAAAGGCGCCTGCCGAATCGTATGCATTTCAGCGGCTTGCCGGCTTACATTCAAGTTTCAAATTGCTTGAATAGTGTCAAATCGGTGCAAAACGCACCGCATTCTAGCGGAAACGGATAGAACGGCACCCGTTTCACCAAAAGGTTGCCCTTCTATCCACGCTCCGATGAAGGGCGCGCGTCAGGAAGCGGGCGATGCCGGCTTCTGCTTCGCCTTGCGCGAAAGGTGTTGTTTCAGCACCCGCTGCTTCAGAACGTTCGAGGCCTTGAAGGTCATGACGCGGCGCGGCGAGATCGGCACTTCCTCGCCGGTCTTCGGGTTGCGGCCGATGCGCTCGTTCTTGTCGCGCACCTGGAAGGTGGCGAAGGAGGAGAGTTTGACGCTCTCGCCCCGGACGATGGCATTGCAGATCTCGTCGATTACGGTTTCGACAAGTTCCGCCGATTCGGTTCTGGAAAGGCCGACCTTACGGAAAACCGATTCGGCCAAATCTGCACGTGTTACCGTCTTGCCGCTCATCGTCCCTCACCGATTTCCCATTGAAAGCGTATGGTTAGTGGCAGGAGAGTATTGTCCTTGCCCCCTTCGGTCAAGCGGTGCAACGGCGACGCCTTTCCTCTACCAGCGAAGCAGCACCGCACCCCAGGTAAAGCCGCCACCCATGGCTTCCAGAAGCACGATATCGCCTTCCTTGATTCGCCCGTCGCTTGCCGCAGCGGCCAGCGCCAGCGGAATCGATGCAGCCGACGTATTGCCATGCTGGTCGACGGTGACGACGACTTTTTCCAAGGGAATGCCGAGTTTCTTGGCCGATCCGTCGATGATGCGCTTGTTGGCCTGATGCGGCACCAGCCAGTCGATATCATCAGCCGTGAAGCCGGTCGCATCGAAGGACGAGATCACCACGTCGGTGATCATGCCCACGGCATGTTTGAAGACCTCGCGGCCTTCCATGCGCAGATGGCCGACCGTGCCCGTCGTGGAGGGGCCGCCATCGACGAAGAGCTTGTCGCGGTGCGCGCCGTCGGAGCGCAATTGCGTCGTCAGCACGCCGCGGTCCGCATTGGTCCCCGCCTGCTCCTGCGCTTCCAGCACGATGGCGCCCGCGCCGTCGCCGAACAACACGCAGGTCGTGCGGTCCGTCCAGTCGAGAATACGCGAGAAGGTTTCGGCGCCGATGACGAGCACGCGCCTGGCAAGGCCGCCGCGGATATAGGCATCCGCCGTGGTCACCGCATAGACGAAGCCGGAACAGACGGCCTGCACGTCGAAGGCGAAGCCGTGATGCATGCCGAGGCGGTTCTGGATGTTGACCGCCGTCGCCGGAAACGTGTTGTCGGGCGTCGAGGTTGCGACGATGATCAGGTCGATATCGGCAGCCGTCAGGCCGGCCTTGTCGAGGGCCGCGCGTGCAGCACCCTCGCCGAGCGAGGCGGTCGTCTCGCCCTCACCTGCGATGTAACGCTGGCGGATGCCGGTACGCTGCACGATCCACTCATCGGACGTGTCGACCATGCTTTCCAGTTCGGCATTGGTGAGTACCCGCTTCGGAAGCGCTGTTCCGAAACCGCGGACCACTGAACGGATCATTCTATACCTCGTCGCTCATGCCCTGGGCGGCGCCTTCAACGGGGCGGCCGGCATGATACTTCTGCAAATCGTTTTCGATCTTCTGCTTCAGGCCGTTGCGGGCCATGTCGTAACCGACGTCGACAGCCGCCGCGAAGCCCTCGGCATCCGTACCGCCATGGCTCTTGATGACGATGCCGTTGAGGCCGAGGAAAACACCACCGTTGACCTTACGCGGATCCATCTTCTCACGCACCCGGTCGAATGCGCTTTTCGCAAGAATATAGCCGAGTTTGGCCAGCCAGGTTCGCGACATGGCTGAACGCAGATATTCCGCGATCTGCCGCGCCGTACCTTCCGCCGCCTTGAGCGCGATATTGCCGGCAAACCCTTCCGTGACCACCACGTCCACCGTGCCGCGACCGATATCGTCGCCTTCCACGAAGCCATAGTAGTCAATCGTGTCGAAATTGGCCTCGCGGATCAGCTGGCCGGCAGCCTTCACCTCTTCCTGGCCCTTGATCTCTTCTACGCCGACATTGAGCAGGCCGAGCGTCGGCTTGTCGATCTCGAACAGCGCGCGCGCCATGGCGCCGCCCATCAGGGCGAAATCGAAGAGCTGGTTGGCATCCGCGCCGATCGTCGCGCCGATGTCGAGCACGATGCTCTCGCCCTTCAGCGTCGGCCAGATGCCGGCAATCGCCGGGCGCTCGATATTGGCCATCATGCGCAGGCAGAACTTGGACATCGCCATGAGCGCGCCGGTATTGCCGGCGGAAACCGCGACATCGGCCTGATCCTTGGCGCCCGCATCGACCGCCTGCCACATGGAGGATTTACCGCGGCCGCGGCGCAAGGCCT
>CBFGOD010000330.1:0-5403 GCA_965650295.1 uncultured Shinella sp.
CCTCGTCTCGGTCGTACTGCTCGGCGTGTCCGTCTGGATCCGCCTCAAGATGAACGAATCGCCGGCCTTCGCGAAGATGAAGGAAGAGGGCAAGGGCTCCAAGGCACCGCTGACGGAAGCCTTCGGCCAGTGGCGCAATGCCAAGATCGCGCTGCTCGCGCTGTTCGGTGCGGTCGTCGGCCAGGCCGTCGTCTGGTATTCCGGCCAGTTCTATGCGCTGTTCTTCCTGACGGGCGTGCTGAAGGTGGACGGCCAGTCGGCCAATATCATGGTCGCCTGCTCGCTGCTTCTCGGCACCGGCTTCTTCGTCTTCTTCGGCTGGCTGTCGGACAAGATCGGCCGCAAGCCTATCATCATGGCCGGCCTGCTGCTCGCCATGCTCACCTACTTCCCGCTGTTCAAGGCACTGACCTGGGCCGGCAATCCGGCGCTCGCCACGGCACAGGACACGGTCCGCGCGACCGTCACCGCCGCCCCCGGCGATTGCAAGTTCCAGTTCAACCCGACGGGTACGGCGAAGTTCACCACCTCGTGCGATATCGCCACCGCGTTCCTCACCAAGAACTCGGTGCCCTACGATGTCGTCGCTACGGGGGCGGCTGGTACGGCGGCGACGGTGAAGATCGGCGAACAGACGATCAACAGCTATGACGCAACGGCGGCGGGCGACCAGGCCAAGGCCCTCGACGCAGCCTTCCAGAAGCAGACCAACATGGCGCTGCACGATGCCGGCTACCCGCTGGTGCGCGGCGTCGCAAAGGTGCCGGACACCAAGCTCGACGCCTTTGTCGCCGCCAACCCGGAACTGAAGCTCGATGTAGCCGCCATCCGCGCCGGTGAAAAGGCAACCATGCCTGCCGCCGATCTCGTCACGGCCAAGCTGCTGACGGCCGAGGAAGCCGCCGGTGTCACCGACATGGCCGTCTATTCGATTACCGGCGGTGGTGCCTATACCATGGTCGCCGATCCCGCCGGTGTGAACTGGGTCACGATCATCGCTGTGCTCACCGTGCTCGTGATCTATGTCACCATGGTCTATGGCCCGATCGCCGCGCTGCTGGTCGAGCTCTTCCCGACCCGCATCCGCTACACCGGCATGTCGCTGCCCTACCATATCGGCAACGGCTGGTTCGGCGGCTTGCTTCCGGCAACGGCCTTCGCGATGAGCGCTGCCCAGGGCGATATCTACTACGGCCTGTGGTATCCGATCGTCTTCGCAGGCATCACCCTTGTCATCGGCCTTCTCTTCCTGCCGGAAACGAAGGATCGCGACATCCACGCCATGGATTGATCTCCCCCTTCCGAACAATCCTTGGCGGACCCGGCGCGTGGCAACACGGGCCGGGTTCTTCGTTTCAGGGCTTCGGCAGCATGGATTTCGGCAAGGGCCAGCCGCGCGCGTCGAAGCGGAAAAGCCAGTCCCTGCGGGCGAAGACGAAGGCGGTGGCGATCGCCGTCCAGAGGCCGAGCAGCAGGCCGGCGGCGACGTCGCTCGGATAATGCGCGCCGACGATGATGCGCGAGAGACCGATTACCAGCGCACCGAGCAGGAAGAGGGGCCGCAGGCGCGGCACCAGCATGGAGAAGGCGCCGAAGAAGGCGCCGACTGCGGCCGAATGGCCGGACGGAAAGCTGGAAAAGAGATCATCGTAGGCGAAGGGGGTCAGGCTATAGGCGCCATGGTCGGCAAACAGTTCCGGCCGCGCCCGGCCGACGAGCAGTTTGGCGAGATGCACGAGCGTCGTGGTTGCCCCCGTCGTTACGAAGAAATAGAGCGGCAGCCGCCATGCGGTCCGCGTCCGGCCGGCCATTGTGTCGTTGCGGCTGATCCGGTGTGCCACATAAGCGAGGATGACGAGCAAGCCGGAGCCGTAGATCATCCAGCTGAACGTGCCGAAATCGGTGATGCGCTGGTTGAAGGTGACGACGGCGCCGGGAAGCCCCTGCGCGCGCTGCGAGATCGCGGGATCGAAGGGAAGAAGCGCCACGACGAGCACGGCGGTGGCGGCGAGGATCCAGAGCGAGGAGGTCGCGAGCGATCGGTTCATGTCTTTCCCTTGCTGATACGTCGTCTCCATGTGCGGGCGCAACGCGGCTTTTCAAGGGATACAAACGAAAAAGGCTCCCGGAGCGATGCGCCGGGAGCCTTTTCAGCGATGGGTGTCGACTCAGGCCGACAGTCTCTTGAAGACGGCGAGGATGGCGTCGCCCATTTCGGTCGTGCCGACCTGGCGGCTGCCTTCCGACATGATGTCGCCGGTGCGGATGCCGCTGTCGAGCACTTCGGCGATCGCCTTTTCCAGGTTGTCGGCTTCCGCGACCATGTTGAACGAATAACGCAGGCACATGGCGAAGGAGGCGATCATGGCGATCGGGTTGGCGATGCCCTTGCCGGCGATGTCGGGGGCCGAGCCATGCACAGGCTCGTAGAGTGCCTTGCGTTGGCCCTTGGCGTCCGGCGCGCCGAGCGAGGCGGACGGCAGCATGCCGAGCGAACCGGTCAGCATGGCGGCGACGTCGGAAAGCATGTCGCCGAACAGGTTGTCCGTCACGATCACGTCGAACTGCTTGGGAGCGCGCACCAGCTGCATGCCGCCGGCGTCGGCCAGCATGTGCTCCAGCTGCACGTCGGAATAGGCGCGCTTGTGCGTTTCGGTGACGACCTGGTTCCACAGAACGCCCGACTTCATGACGTTGCGCTTTTCCATCGAGCAGACGCGGTTGCCACGGGTGCGGGCCAGTTCGAAGGCCACACCGGCGATGCGCTCGATCTCGTAGGTGTCATAGACCTGCGTGTCGATGCCGCGCTTCTGGCCGTTGCCGAGGTCGATGATTTCCTTCGGCTCGCCGAAGTAAACACCGCCCGTCAGTTCGCGCACGATGAGGATGTCGAGGCCCTCGACGAGTTCCGGCTTCAGCGAGGAGGCATTGGCGAGTGCCGGGTAGCAGATGGCCGGGCGCAGGTTCGCGAAGAGCTTCAGGTCCTTGCGCAGGCGCAGCAGGCCGGCTTCCGGACGCACCTCATAGGGAACGGCATCCCACTTCGGGCCGCCGACGGCGCCGAACAGCACGGCGTCGGCCGCAAGCGCCTTCTCCATGTCGCCTTCCGAGATCGCCGCGCCATGGGCGTCATAGGCCGAACCGCCGACGAGGCCTTCGTCGGTCGTAAAGCCGGCGCCGAGTTCGGCATTCATATAGGCGATGATCTTGCGGACTTCCGCCATGGCTTCCGGGCCGATGCCGTCGCCGGGCAGGAGGAGGAGGTTACGCGCTGTCATGGGATTTTCCTTGAGGTCACGAATGGGTCGCGCGCTTCTTAGCGCAACTTCCGTTCAAGGAAAATCGCTGAAACGAAAGAATTTTGCGTGATTACTCAGCTCTGCCGAAGAGCCGTGACTTCGATTTCGATCAGCATTTCCGGCCGGATGAGATCACAGACGACCATGGTGGCGGCGGGGCGGATCGTGCCGAAGGTCTCGCCGAGGATCGGGAACACGCGGTCGGCAAAGGCGGCCTCGGTCACATAGTAGTGGCAGCGCACCACATCCTCGAAGGAAAAGCCGGCTTCGACCAGAACCTTGCCGATGGTGGCAAGGCAGTTGCGCGTCTGGTCCTCGACACTGTCGGGCATGGTCATGGTGGCGTAGTCGTAGCCGGTCGTGCCGGAGACGAAGCACCAATCACCCTGAACGACGGCGCGCGAATAGCCCGCCGTCGCTTCAAAAGGAGAGCCGGATGAAATCAACCGGCGCACGGGATCAGGCCCAGGGACGCGAAGACGCGTTCTGCTTCTCGAAGCTGTCGATCGAGCCAGCCTTTTCCAGCGTCAGGCCGATATCGTCGAGGCCGTTCAGCAGGCAGTGGCGGCGGAAGGCGTCGATCTCGAAGCCGATGCGGCCGCCGTCGGGGCCGGTGATTTCCTGAGCTTCCAGGTCGACGGTCAGGATGGCGTTGGAGCCGCGGCCGGCGTCATCCATCAGCTTGTCCAGGTCGTCCTGGCTGACGATGATCGGCAGGATGCCGTTCTTGAAACAGTTGTTGTAGAAGATGTCGGCGAAGCTGGTGGAGATGACGCAGCGGATGCCGAAGTCGAGCAGGGCCCACGGCGCATGCTCACGCGACGAGCCGCAGCCGAAATTGTCGCCGGCGACGAGGATCGTGGCGTTCTGGTAGGCCGGCTTGTTCAGCACGAAGGTCTCGTTGATGCTGCCGTCTTCGTTATAGCGCGCTTCGGCGAACAGGCCCTTGCCGAGGCCGGTGCGCTTGATCGTCTTGAGGTAGTCCTTCGGAATGATCATGTCCGTGTCGATATTGACGACGGGGAGCGGCGCGGCGACGCCGGTCAGCTTGACGAACTTGTCCATGCGAAAACCCTCGAAATGCGGTGGTGTGATTTTACCAAGCGTTTAGATCAGTTTTCCCCGAATTTGAAGGGGAATCTTGATTAAGGGCCGCAAACGCAATCGCCGGGCGCGAAAACACGCCCGGTCCTCCTTCCGGAGAATACCTCGTTTAGAGGTCGATGATCGTCCCGCGACCGTCGTTCCAGATGCGCGGCTCGCGCTGGCCGGGGGCCGCGCGCTCATTGCGGGCGCGCGCCGTGGCGCGGACCGGTGCCGGCTGGAGTTTGCCTGCGAGCATGGAGCCGAGCATCAGCACGGCGACGATGCCGGCGATGGCAAGGCCGATCGAGGCGGCGAACACGACGGTTGCGCCGGCGACCAGCATGGCGAAGACGGTGAAGAGGATGGAGCGGATACGCTGCATTTTGATTTGCCCTTTCTGCAAGAAGCAATGTGGGGGCCGATTTTGTTCATTGCAAGGCCGGATCCGTTAGACTCAAGTGGTACGGTCGCTTGCACATCAGGAGTGGCGTGCCTTGCCGTTGTGCTTGCCGATGGCGGCAAAGCGCGGCACAAAGAGCACATGAACAGGACCCCGCACCATCATCCGCTTCGCCTGCGCCGTTCGGTGCTGAGCGTTCCCGCCATCAATGCCAAGGCTCTTGCCAAGTCCGTGACGCTCGATTGCGACGCCATCATCTTCGATCTCGAGGATTCCGTCCTGCCCGAGAAGAAGGCGGAGGCACGCGCAGCCCTGATTGCGCATTTCGCCGCGCTCGACCGCGCCGCCGGCCGCGAACATGTCATTCGCATCAATCCGCTCGACGGGCCAGACGGTGTGCTCGATCTCGAGGCGGTACTGGAATGCATGCCCGATGCGGTTCTGCTGCCCAAGGTTTCCGAACCGCAGGACGTCTTGACGGTGGCCGATTGGCTCTCCGAGGCGGGCGCCGATGACGGCCCGCGTCTCTGGGCGATGATCGAGACGGCGGCAAGCCTGCTCAATCTCGCCGCCATCGCCGAGACGGGCCGAACCGCAGGCGGCCGGCAGGCAGGTCCG